>NZ_JBSFGJ010000011.1:0-62303 GCF_053596515.1 Nonomuraea sp. NPDC001684 | reverse complement strand
TGGTAATCGGGGCCGAAGCCGCCGTTGGCCACCTCGCGGTAGAGGCGAGTGAGCACCGGAGGGAGTCGAAATCCCAGGACGCGTTCGGCCTGGGCCACCTCCTCCGCCGTCGCGGGAGGAGGCAGGTGCTCCGTGGTCGCGCTCGCCTTCGCCGACACACGCCGAAGGAGATCATCGTTGTCCGTCACGACGGTGATCCTGTCAGCTGCCCACGACAGATCACTCTTCTGCGATCTCAGCCGCCACCTGCTCGTTCAAGCCCGCCCGAGATGGCTATCTGGAGGAATCCGGATCCCGGGTGATCCTCGTTCCCACGTCTTCCCCTTGGCAGATCGCCTTCATCACGCCCGTCGCCGCCACGTCGAACACGTGCATGAGCAGCCCTTGCTCATTGGCGAGCACGAAGGCGCTCTCGTCCATCACCCTCACCCCGGCCGCCAGGGCTTCTCGATAGGTGAGGTTGGTGTACCGCTTGGCGTCCGGGTTCACGTTCGGGTCGCTGTCGTAGACCCCGTCGACGCCGCGTTTGGCGACCAGCAGCGCGTCGGCTTCGAGCTCCAGAGCCCGCTGGACAGCCGGATAGTCCGTCGTGACGTACGGCTGGCCGATGCCACCGGCGAGCAGGACGATCAGCCCGCGGCGAAGGTGCCGGTCGGCGCGCAGCCGGATGAAGGGCTCGGCGACACTCTGCATCGGCACAGCCGTCATCACCCGCACATCGGTCTGCGAACGCGCGGTGAGCACTCCACGCAACATCAGCGCGTTCATCACCGTGCCGAGCATGCCGATGTTGTCGGCTTCGGCGCGGCCTATCCCCCAGCCGTCGGCCATCCGGCCGCGGAAGTAGTTGCCGCCGCCGATGACCACCGCGACCTCGACGCCCAGCGTGCTGACGGAGAGGATCTCATCCGCCAGCTGAGCGAGGCTGGCCGGATCGGTTCCCCAACCGGCGTCGCCCGCGAGTGCCTCGCCGCTCAGCTTCACCACGACCCGTGAGTAACGACTCATCCCGTTCCCTTCACGGCCGCGCCCTCGGCGACCTGATCAAGGATACGAGGCGCACCCTCGCCAGAAGCATCCCGGCTGCAGGCGCCTCGACGGCCGCCCCGTTGGGCATGATCCACAGCATGCGAACCCGGATGTTCTTCGTACGCCACGGGGACTCCCTGCACAAGCAGGACGGCGTGATAGGCGGCCCGAAGGGATGCCGCGGCCTCACCGACACCGGACAACAGCAAGCAGCACAGCTCGGGCGGCAGATCATCACGGAAATCGGCGACGACACGACGGCGATCTACTCCTCGCCCCTGCCGCGCGCCGTGCAGACGGCCGCCGCGATCGCGACGGCCGCCGACCTGCCCTCGTCACAGGACTGCGGGCTCTGCACGTGGCACACACCGCCGGAGGCGGACGGGCTCACCCACGCGGAGTTCCGGCGCCTCGACGTCGAAGGCGGCGGCATCTACCGTCCGTGGCAGCAGGGCAACGAGACCTGGGCCGAGATGGTGACCCGCACCAGCCGCACCATCACCGACCTCGCCCACCGCCACCGCGGCGAGACCGTCGTCGTGGTCGGCCACGCCGAGACGGTCGAGATCTCCTTCAACGCCCTCGGGCTGCTGCCGGTCTACCGGTCCTTCGACCTCAAGGTGTCCCCGGCCTCGGTGACGGAATGGGTCACCGACGAGGAGCCGACACAGTGGCCGCCACCCAGGTGGACGCTCGTGCGATTCAACGAGACCCCAGCCCCTGGGGGAGGCGCTGCGGCTCCGGGGGGATCGCCGTGCCGGGGGCTGGGGCCGGGCGGCGCGCCGCCGAGGCTCGGTCAGTTCATGTCCGGTACGGCCAGGTCCAGTACGCCGACCTTCTCGCCGCCGCTCTCCTCGCCCGTGAGCTGGAAGCCGAGTTTCCGGTAGAAGTCCTCGGGGCCGCCTTCCCCCGGCTCCCACGTGACGTACATCTGCGCGCCGCCGCGACGCCTGACCTCGGCGGCCACAGCGCTGACGGCGAATCGTCCGACGCCCTGCCCCTGCGCCTCCGCCGCCACGTTGAGCCGCCACAGGCCCGACCGGAAGTCGACGCCCTTGCCGTTCCAGTCGATGTCGAGAAAGGCCATGAGGAACCCGACGGGACGGTCACCGTCCAGGATGAGGCGCGGCCAGGCCACCTGCGGCTGCACGTAGGCCTCCGCGAGGGACTTCGCCACCGGCGAGACGAACCGCTCCTGGTCGGGACGGACATTCACCGCGAGGGCCATCTCGACGTTGGCAGGGGTGATGGGCGCCAATCGTAGGGACTTGTTCATGGGAGCACCCTAGGGTTCCGGACGCGGGGTCAGCTGTGGAGCAGTTGGGTGAGTGGCTCGTGCACGTCGGCGGGGTAGAGGTCGAGCTGCCCGAACTCGGCGGCGCTCGCCCAGACGAGCTCGAAGGTGTTGTCCGGCCCGTGGTCCACGGCTTCGTCACCGGAGAGCGACGGGACGCCGATCACGTCCCGCATGAGGAAGTAGGAGGCGGGCCGGCCGCCGTGCGAGCCGGTGAAGAGCAACCGGTCGATCGTCGCGATGAGAGTCGTCTCCTCGTGGAGCTCGCGGACCGCGGCGCTCTCCGGCGACTCGCCGTCCTCCACGTGGCCTCCCGGGAGAAGCGCGTAGTGGTGCCCGGGACACGGCTGCCCCTGCCGGCCCTTGGCGGTGCAGATGCCGCAGGCGACGCCGGGGCCGCGCCGGAAGTACCGCTTGATGACCAGGACCCGGGCGCCGTCGACGACCACGGCGACCGCTCGGGGGATCGGCATGAGACGGATCATACGATCCGGCGTCGCACGGGCCTCGATCACCAGCGGCGATATGCAGGCAGACCACCCCTGCCGCCTCCACTTGGACGAGCCCGATGGAGTCCTCCGGCACACCGGGCGCATCGTAGCCCTCCTCGTCCAGGAGGTAGATCACGCCGCAGTCCGCCACGTACACCCGGTTCCGCTCATGGACGGGAAGCATAGAGGGCGTCAGAGGTCGCGTTCCTGGTCGTTGAGGATGGTGAGCGCGATCGTCGCCGCGCCGGCCGCGTCGCCGGACTCGATCGCCTCGTACAGGTCCTCGTGGGTGGAGTCGGAGCCGAGCACGGCGCGTTCCATGCAGTGGTCGCGGCGGACCGTCTCGCGCACCGCCTCGCTCATGCCGCGGTACAGGTCCAGCAGCACGGGGTTGTGCGAGGCCGCGGCGATGGACAGGTGGAACTCCACGTCGGCGTCGGCGAACGCGTCGAGGTCGGCGGCCTGGTGGGCGGCGGTGCGCCGGGCCAGGGCCTTCCTCAGGCCGTCGAGGTCGGCCGGCTTGCGGCGTTCGGCGGCCAGGCGGGCCGCCACGAGGTCCAGGCCGCGTCGTACGTCGATGATGTCCATGGTGGCCGCGCGGTCGAGGCGGCGCTTGAACGCCACCTCGCTCTCGTCGGTCGCGGTGACGTACGTGCCGTCGCCCTGACGCGTGGTGAGCAGCCCGGCGTGGACGAGCACGCGTACGGCCTCGCGCACCGACAGCCTGCTCACGCCCAGCGCCTCGGCCAGCCGGCTCTCCGTAGGGATCTTGGCCCCGACCGGCCAGACGCCGCTGGTGATCTCCTGGCGGAGCTCCCGGATGGCGGAGTCGACGAGGGAGGTCCGGCCCACGTGCCGCATTTGTCCTCTTCTCTAATCATCTGATGTCTGATAATTCTATGCCACTGTCGCCCTCGGGTTAAGGGGATCAGCCGGTATGGCTCAGATTCTGTTCACCGATGTACGCCCCCACGATGTCCTGATCGAAGACGGTCGCGTCGTCCCGCTGGAACGCCGGGCGGAAGGCTGCCAGGTGGTGGCGGCGGGCGGACTGCTCGCCCTGCCCGCCCCGGTGGACGCGCACGTCCATCCCGACAAGACCACCTGGGGCCAGCCCTGGCTGAGCCGCACCCCGGCCGGGACGCTGCGCGACCTGATCGAGGGCGACGTCGCGGCGCGGGCGGAGATGACCGCCCCGGTCGCCACGCGGGCCCTGGCGCTCATGGACCACGCGATCGCCCGCGGCACCCGGGCCTGGCGGGCGCACGTGGACGTCGCCCCGGTGTACGGGCTGAGCAACGTGCACGGCGTACGGGAGGCCGCTCAGGCCCGCGCCGGCCTGCTGGACGTGCAGATCGTCGCCTTCCCCCAGCTCGGGCTGCTGTCGCGGCCGGGCACGGCGGAGCTGATGGAGCAGTCGCTCAAGGAGGGCGCGGACATCCTCGGCGGGCTCGACCCCGTGGGCATCGACGGCGACCTGCACGGCCACCTCGACCTGCTGTACGGCCTGGCCGAGCGGCACACCGTCCCGCTCGACATCCACCTGCACGACGGCGGCGACGAAGGGGTCGCGCAGGTGCTGGAGATCGCCCGCAGGGCGAGGTCCAGCGGCGTGCCGACCACGATCAGCCACGCCTTCTGCCTGGCCGACCGCGCGGACCTCGCCGAGACGCTGGCCGAGGCGAAGATCTCGCTGACCACCTGCGCGCTCGGCGCCGACCCGGTCCTGCCGGTCGGGCCGCTGGTCGAGGCCGGGGTGCTGGTCGGCCTCGGATCCGACGGGGTGCGGGATCCGTGGACGCCGTTCGGCGACGGCGACATGATCAACCGCGCCCACCTGCTCGCCTACCGCACCGACGCCCGCACCGACGAGGAGCTGGCCAGGTGCTACGAGATCGCGGCGCACGGGGGCGCCGCCCTGCTGGGCCTGGAGCAGGCCCGGCTCCAGCCCGGAGATCCCGCCGACTTCCTCCTGGTACGCGCCGAGTCCATGGCCCAGGCGGTCGTGGACAAGCCCATCCCCCAGTTCGTCGTCCGCAACGGACGCGTTCGCGAAAGGTCCTCCTGATGATCCGTCGAGCCCTACCGGTGGCCGCCGCACTAGCGGTGGCCCTGGCCGGATGCGGCCAGCAGGCCGCAGCACCGCAACAACAGCAGGGCTCGGGCGAGGCGCCCAAGCTGGAGCTCAAGACCGTCACCGCCCCGGCCACCGGGGAACTGGACAAGGTGACGTGGAACCTGCCGTACGAGCCGCAGACGGTCGACCCGATCAGGTCGTTCAACTACGCCGAGAACACCGTGCTGGCCAACATGTGCGAGAGCCTGCTGCGGCTGACCCCCGAGTTCGGCATCGAGCCCGGCCTGGCCGAGAAGGCCGACAACCCCACCCCGACCACGTGGGTCTACACGATCCGGGACGGCGTGAAGTTCTGGGACGGCACGCCGCTGACCGCCGAGGACGTCGCGGCCAGCCTCAACCGCCACCTCGACCCCGCGCTCGGCACCTGGTGGGGCGACTACTTCCACACCGTGCAGTCGATCAAGGCGACCGGGCCGATGCAGGTCACCGTCACGCTGAAGCAGCCCGACGTGCTGTTCAACCAGGCGATGGCCACCGCGGCCGGCGCGATCGTGTCGGCCGAGTACGCCGGGAAGAAGGACCTGGGCTCGCCGACCGGCGGGGTGATGTGCACCGGCCCGTACAAGTACGGGAGCTGGAAGTCCGGCGACGCGCTGACGATCACCCGCAACGACGCCTACTGGGACACCGCGCTGCGGCCGAAGACCAAGGAACTGGTCTTCCGGTTCATCGCCGACGAGACCACCGCCATCAACGCGCTGCGCTCCGGCGAGGTGGACGGGCAGTACTTCTACCTGCCGCCGGCGGGGCTGGGCCAGCTCCAGCAGTCGCCGACCGGCTCCGTCACGCTCGGCAAGTCGCTGACCTTCTGGACGCTGCTCGGCGCCGCCAAGTCCGGCCCGTACGCCGACCCGAAGGTCCGCCAGGCGCTGTCGCTGGCACTGGACCGGGCGGCCATCTCCAAGGTGGTCTTCCAGGGGACGGCGATGCCGCAGCGCACCCTCGCCGGCGCCGAGTACTGGGGATACCAGCGGGACGCCTTCCAGAAGGCCCACGACGCGATCCCGCCGGAGACGCCCGACCTGGCCAAGGCCAAGCAGCTGCTCACCGAGGCCGGCTCCCCCACCCAGACGATCACCATCGGGATCCAGGGCAGCTCGGCCGTCCACGAGCAGACCGCCAACCTGATCAAGGCGACCGGCGAGGCGCTCGGCCTGAAGATCGAGATCAAGGTGATCCCCGTCGAGCAGTACGGGAACCTCTACAGCGACCCCAAGGCCCGCGAGGGCATCGACGCCTTCTTCTCCACCTGGTACGGCAACGTGCCGGACCCGCTCGACATCTACACCGTCTTCCTGGCGGGCGGCCGTACCAACTTCAACGACTACGCGGCCGTGAACGCCGACATCGCCAAGGCGCGGGCCGCCTACGACGAGGCGGAGCGGGCGGGGCTGGTGACGGCGATCCAGCAGAAGGTCACCACCGACGTGCCGTGGATGCCGCTGAACAACCTGCCGGTGATCCTCTACATGAACAAGCGGGTGACCGGAGCGGTCGCCTCCTTCCCCTACCTGTACTACCCGTGGGCCGCGGGGCTCGGCGCGGCATGAGGTTCCTGGCGAGACGGCTGGCGGGGCTGATCGTGGTCCTGCTGGTCGCCTCCTTCCTGGTGTACGGCCTGCTCTACCTGGTGCCCGGCGGGCCCATGGCGTTCCTGCTCGGCAACCGCAGCGGCACCCCCGAGCAGGTCGCGGCCATCCGCGCGCAGTACCACCTGGACGATCCGTTCCTGCTGCGCTACGCCACCTGGCTGCGCGACGCGGTGACGGGCGACTTCGGCGCCTCCCTGGTCTACCGGCAGGACGTCTCCGCGCTGATGGCGTCCCGGGCGACGACGACCGTCTTCCTGGTGGTCTACGCGACGCTGCTGATCGTGGCCGGGGGCGTGGCGATGGGCCTGCTGGCGGCGCTGCGCGGCGGCCGGGCCGACGGGCTGGTCGGCCTGGTCTCCTCGGTGTTCCTGGCCACGCCGCCGTTCGTGGTCGGGGTGATCCTCGTCATCGTCTTCGCGCTGGGACTCGGCTGGTTCCCGGTCTTCGGGCCCGGCGACGGGTTCGGCGACCGGATCCACCACCTCACGCTGCCGGCGATCACGCTCAGCCTGGCCAGCGCCGCCTTCCTCGCCCGCATCACGCGGGCCTCGGTGTCGGAGGAGCTGGGCCGTGAGCACGTGGAGACCGCCCGCAGCCGCGGCCTGGCCGAGGGGCACATCGTCCGCAGGCACGTGCTGCGCAACGCGGCCATCCCGGTGGTGACCGTGGTCGGCCTGAACGTCGCCGGGCTGATCGCGGGCTCGGTCGTGGTGGAGAGCATCTTCGCCCTGGACGGTCTGGGCTCGTTGTTCGTCCGCGCGATCCTGCAACGCGACTTCGCGATCGTCCAGGCGGTGGTGCTCGTGCTGGTCACCGCCTTCGTCCTGATCAATCTGGTGGTGGACCTGTGCTACTCCGCTCTCGACCCGCGCCTGTCGCGGCAGTGACCCGCCGCCTGGGCGGGCTGGGCGTGGCCGCCGCCGTCCTGCTGGCCGTCGTCGTGGCGATCACCCTGCTCGCGCCGCTGCTCGCGCCCTACGACCCCGACCAGCCCGACCTGTTCAACGCGCTGGGCGGCGCCTCCGTCGCGCATCCGCTGGGCGGAGACGTCCTGGGCAGGGACGTGTTGTCCCGGCTGATGTACGGCGCGCGGACCACGTTGCTCGCCCCGGTGCTGGTGATCTGCGTCGCGAGCGCCGCCGGGACCACGCTGGCGATCGTCGCCGCCTGGGCGGGCGGCAAGGTGGACGCGGTCGTCTCCCGCCTGCTGGACGTGCTGTTCTCCGTGCCGGGCATCGTCTTCGCGCTGGTCACCGTGGCCGTGCTCGGTCCCGGCGTGCCCGGCGTGGTGATCGGCCTGGCGGTCGCGTACACGCCGTACGTGGCCCGGGTGGTGCGCAGCGCGGCGCTGCGGGAGCGCAGCCTGCCGTACGTGGCCGCCGCCTGGGTGCAGGGCCGGTCGGCGACCGCCATCTGCCTGCGCCACCTGCTGCCGAATCTGCGGCCGATCATCGTCGCGCAGTCGGTCTCGGCGCTCGGCTTCGCGGTGATCGACGTCGCGGCCGTCTCCTTCCTCGGGCTGGGCGTGCAGCCGCCCACCGCCGACTGGGGGCTGATGGTCAAGAGCGGCCTGGACAGCGCCATGCGCGGCCAGCCGCTGGAGGCGCTGAGCGCCGGCCTGCTGATCGCGCTGGTGGTGGCCGCGGTGAACCTGTTGGGCGATCGCCTGGGGAGGCAGTCGTGAGCCTGTTGACGTTGGAGGGCTTCGGCCTGGCCGTGCCGTACGAACGAGGCTGGCGGACGCTGGTCGAGCACGTCGACCTGACCATCGGCGCGGGAGAGGCCGTCGGGCTGGTCGGGGAGTCCGGTTCGGGCAAGTCGATGACCGCCCGCGCGGTCATCGGCCTGACCCCGCCGGGCGCCCGCGTGACCGGCAGGATCGTCTTCGACGGCGCCGACGTGCCCTCGGGCCGGGCGCTGCGGCTGCTGCGGGCCAGGCGGATCGCGATGGTCTTCCAGGATCCGCGGGCGCACATCAACCCCGTCCGCAGCGTCGGCGACTTCCTCACCGAGGCCATGGTGCACAACCTGCGGATGCCGGTGCGGCAGGCGTCGGCGCGGGCCGTCCAGCTCCTCAAGGAGGTCGGCATCGCCGACGGCGAGCGGCGCCTGCGCCAGCACCCGCACGAGCTGTCCGGCGGCCTGCTGCAACGGGTGATGATCGCCTCCGTCCTGGCCGTCGAGCCCGACCTGGTGCTGGCCGACGAGCCGACCACCGCGCTCGACGTGACCACCCAGTCCGAGGTCATGGCCATCCTGGACGAGCTGCGCCGCGAGCGCGGCATGGCCATGCTGCTGATCACCCACGACCTGGAGCTGGCCGCCGCGACCTGCGACCGGCTGGCGGTGATGTACGCGGGCCGCATCGTGGAGGACCTCGACGGCGAGCCGCGCCACCCCTACACCCGCGGCCTCATGAGGTCGCGGCCGAGCCTTGAGGAGGCCGCGCACCGGCTGCCGGTGATCCCCGGACGGCCCGTGGCGGCCTTCGAGGCCGAGGACGGCTGCGCGTTCGCGCCACGCTGCGAGCTGGCCGAGCCGCGCTGCCGGGAGAGCCGGCCGCCGTCCGTCCGCGGCGTCGCCTGCCTGAGAGCGGAGGAGACGGCATGAGAGCGGAGGAAGCGGCATGAGCGTGATCGAAGCGCAGCGGCTGCGGAAGGTGTACGGCCCGGCCACCGCGGTGGACGAGGTCTCCTTCACCGTGGCCGAGGGCGAGTCGCTGGCCGTCGTGGGCGAGTCCGGGTCGGGGAAGACCACCGTCGCCCGCATGCTGCTCGGCCTGGAGACGCCCACCAGCGGCACGATCAGCGTCTGCGGGCGTCCGCGGGCGGCGGGCCGGGTCTCGGCGGCGGAGCGGCGCAGGCGGGCACGGGAGATCCAGATCGTCTTCCAGGACCCCTATTCGTCGCTGGACAAACTGCAGCGGGTCGGCGACGTCGTCGAGACCAGCCTTGCCCTGCACTTCCCGCTCACCTCCGCCGAGCGCCGGAAGAAGGCGCTGGACCTGCTCGAATCGGTGGGCCTGGCCGAACGGCACGCGGCGATGCTGCCCAGGCAGCTGTCCGGCGGGCAGCGCCAGCGCGTGGCCATCGCCCGCGCCCTGGCGGTGGAGCCGCGGGTGCTGGTGCTGGACGAGGCGGTCGCCGCGCTCGACGTGTCGATCCAGGCGCAGATACTCAACCTGCTCGCCGACATCCGCGAGCGGCGCTCGATCAGCTACGTCTTCATCTCCCACGACCTGGCCGTGGTCAACCAGATCAGCGACACGGCCGTGGTGATGCGGCACGGCCGCGTCGTGGAACGCGGAGCCACCCGCACCCTGCTGCGCGAGCCGCAGGAGGAGTACACCCGCGCCCTGCTGGCCGCCGTGCCCAGGCCCGGGTGGAAGCCGACCCGGAGGAACACACAGTGAGCACGCTGATCAGGGCGTCGTTCGTCATCGGCTTCGACGGCGAGGACCACGTCATCCACCGCGACGCGTGCGTCGTCTACGACGGCGACCGGATCGTCCACGTCGGCCGTTCCTACGAAGGGCCGGTCGAGGAGGTGATCGACGCCGGTGAGGCGATCGTCGGGCCCGGCTTCATCGACCTGGACGCGCTGGCCGACATCGACCACGCCGTCCTCGACACCTGGCACGCCGACTCCAGCGGGCTGAACTGGTCGCACGACTACGCCGTCAACCGGCGCCGGGCCGTCTTCCCGCCGGAGGACACGCTCTTCATGCGGGAGTACGCGCTCACCCAGCTCATCCGCAACGGCATCACCACCGCGATGCCGATCGCCGCCGAGACGCACAGCGCGTGGGCGGAGTCGTACGAGGAGCTGGCCGGCGTCGTGGAGATCGCCGGGCGGCTCGGCCTGCGCATGTACCTGGGGCCGTCCTACCGCTCGGGCGTGCCGGTGCTGCGCGCCGACGGCGGCCGGGACGTGCACTGGGAGCCCGGACTCGGTGAGCGGGTGCTCGCCGACGCCGTCCGCTTCGTCCGGGACGTCGACGGCGCCCACGACGGCCGGATCCGGGGTGCGCTGCTGCCGTGCCGCATCGAGACCGTCACCCTCGACCTGCTGCGCGCCACCGCCCAGGCCGCGGAGGAACTCGACTGCCTGGTGCGCCTGCACTGCATGCAGGGGCTGACGGAGCTGCGGCTGCTGCGCGAATGGTACGACCGGCACCCCCTGGACGTGCTGGCCGAGGTGGGCCTGCTCGGCCCCCGGCTGCTGGTGCCGCACGCCCTGTACCTCGGCGATCCCGGCACGCCGTTCGAGGGATCGCCGGACCGGCTCGCGGCGCTGGCGGGGATCGTGCACTGCCCCCTCACCTTCGCCAGGTACGGCGACGCGCTGCGCGACTTCGACCGTTACCGGGCGGCCGGCGTGACGGTGTCGCTGGGCACCGACTCCTTCCCGCCCGACATGATCCGCAACATGGACTACGGCAACAACCTGGCCAAACTCGTCACCGGACGGCTGGACGCGGGCTCGGCCGCCGACTACTACCGGGCCGCCACCCTGGGCGGCGCCCGCGCGCTGGGCCGGGACGACCTGGGCAGGCTCGCCCCCGGCGCCAAGGCCGACCTGGTCGTCGTGGACCTCTCCGGCCCGCGCACCGGCCCGGTCGACGACCCGATCAGGACGATGCTGATGAACTGCACGGGCGCCGACGTGTCCACCGTGGTGATCGACGGCCGGCCGGTGATGCGCGACCGGACGATTCCCGGCGTGGACGAGGAGTCGATGCGGCTGCGCGCGCAGAGCTACTTCGAGACGATGAAGGCCGCCTACTCCGAGCGCGACCACCTGCGCCGCGACCCGGCGCTGCTGTTCCCGGCGTCCTTCCGCGTCGTCGAGGACGGCTCATGACCGACGCGACCTTCCTGTCCGGGCTCGCCGCCGAGCTCGACGTCCGGCTCGCCGCCGCGGACGAGCGGCTGCGCACGGCCTACCCCGGCGAGCCGGCCACCCGGCAGCCGGTGCACACGGTGTACGTGCCGGCCGACCGCTACACGGCGGACACCGTACCGGCGTGGGGCCGACGGGCGCTGGCGGCGCTGGCCGAGCACGGCCGCACCGCCACGGAGTTCGCCGACGCGCTCGGCCTGCCGCCGCGGACGGCGGCGGAGGTGTACGACCAGGTCCGGGCCAAGCTGGCCCGCGAACCGGTCGAAGACCTCAGGATCGACTTCGAGGACGGCTACGGCCACCGCCCGGACGCCGACGAGGACGCCGCCGCCAGGACCGCCGCGAAGGCCCTGGCCGAGGCCACCGCAGCCGGCGCCGGCTCGCCGTTCTGCGGGATCCGGTTCAAGAGCTTCGAGGCGCCGACCCGGCGGCGCGGCCTGCGCACCCTGGCGATCTTCCTGGAGACCCTCGGACCGCCGCCCGGCGGCTTCGTCGTCACGCTGCCGAAGGTGACCTCGGTCGAGCAGGTGGAGGCGATGGCGCTGGCCGCCGGACGGCTGGAGGCGGCGTACGGGCTGGCGGGCGGGAGCCTGCGGTTCGAGCTCCAGGTGGAGACGCCGCAGGCGATACTCGGCGCGGACGGCGTCTCGCCGCTGCCGTCGATGATCCGCGCCGCGGCCGGGCGCTGCGCGGGCCTGCACTACGGCACCTACGACTACTCGGCGGCGCTCGGGGTGTCGGCGGCGTACCAGAGCGCGGAGCATCCGGTCGCCGACCATGCCAAGGCGGTGATGCAGGTCGCCGCCGCCGGCACCGGCGTACGCGTCTGCGACGGGTCGACCAACGTGCTGCCGGTGGGCGACGGCGACGCCGTCCGCGCCGCCTGGCGGCTGCACGCGCGCCTGGTCCTGCGTGCCCTGGAGGGCGGCCTCTACCAGGGCTGGGACCTGCATCCCGGGCAGCTTCCGAGCCGGTACGCCGCCGTCCACTCCTTCTTCAGGGAGGGGCTGCCGGCCGCCGCCGCCCGGCTGCGCGGCTATCGCGAACGCCGGACGTCCGGCTTCCTGGACGAGCCGGCGACCGTCCGCGCGATGGCCGGGTTCCTCGCCCGGGGCCTCGACTGCGGCGCGATCGGCGCGGCCGAGCTGGGCGCCCTGGCCGGGGTCACGCCGTCCGAGCTGCGCGCCATGCGCGCCGGGGCGGGTGGCTGACGTGCGCATCCTGATCGTGAACGTGAACACCACCCGGTCGATGACCGACACGATCCGCGCCCAGGCGGCGGCGCACGCCTCGCCGGGGGTCGAGATCGTCGCCCTCACCCCGTCGTTCGGGCCGGAGTCGGTGGAGGGGAACTTCGAGAGCTACCTGGCGGCGGTCGCCGTGATGGACCGGGTCGTCCGCTACGACGAGCCGTACGACGCGGTGATCCAGGCCGGGTACGGCGAGCACGGCCGCGAGGGGTTGCAGGAGCTGCTCGACGTCCCCGTGGTGGACATCACCGAGGCGGCCGCGCAGGTCGCGATGCTGATCGGGCGTACGTACTCGGTGGTCACCACGCTGGACCGCGCCGTGCCGCAGATCGAGGACCGGCTGCGGCTCGCCGGGCTGGCCGGCCGGTGCGCGTCGATCAGGGCCAGCGGGCTGTCGGTCCTGGAGCTGGAGGAGGATCCCGGCCGGGCCGTCGAGGCGATCGTCGCCCAGGCCCGGGAGGCCGTCACCGGCGACCGGGCCGAGGTGATCTGCCTGGGATGCGGTGGCATGGCGGGACTCGACCAGAAGATCACCGCGGCCACCGGGGTGCCCGTGGTCGACGGCGTGGCCGCGGCGGTCGCGCTCGCCGAGGGGCTCGTCCGGCTCGGCCTCACCACGAGCAAGGTGCGCACGTACGGGACGCCGCGCCCCAAGACCGTGACCGGGTGGCCGATCACCGGCGGGGCCGCGGCCGTCGCCGGGCCGGTCCGCGCGGGACGGCGCAGCCATGGAGGTGTCGCCTGATGGCCCGGCTGGACCTGCTGTTCCGGGCCCGTCGCGTGGTCACCGACGCCGGAGAGGTGGCACGCAGCATCGGCGTGCGGGACGGGACGATCGTCGCGGTCGAACCGCTGGAGGCCGACCTGGCGGCCGCCGAGGTCGTCCGGCTCGGCGACGACGAGGTGCTGCTGCCCGGCCTGGTGGACAGCCACGTGCACGTGAACGACCCCGGACGGACCGAGTGGGAGGGGTTCGCGAGCGCCACCCGGGCGGCCGCGGCCGGCGGCGTCACGACGATCGTCGACATGCCGCTGAACAGCGTCCCGCCCACCACCGACGCGGCGGCGCTGCGGGTGAAGCGGGCGACCGCCCGCGGGCAGGCGCACGTGGACGTCGGCTTCTGGGGCGGCGCGGTGCCGGGCAACCTGCGCGAGCTGCGCGGGCTGCACGACGCGGGCGTGTTCGGGTTCAAGAGCTTCCTGCTGCACTCGGGCGTGCCGGAGTTCCCTCCCCTGGAGCCGGCCGAGCTGGCGGACGCGCTCCGCGAGCTGCGGTCGTTCGACGCGCTGATGATCGTGCACGCCGAGGACCCGCAGGTGATCGAGCACGCGCCGCCCGCGCGCGGCGCGAGCTACCGCGACTTCCTGCGCTCCCGCCCGCGCGGCGCGGAGAACCTCGCGGTCGCGCAGGTCATCGAGCTGGCCCGCCGGACCGGCTGCCGGGTACACATTCTGCACCTGTCCAGCTCGGACGCGCTGCCGATGATCCGCTCGGCGCGGGACGACGGCGTGCGGATCACCGTGGAGACCTGCCCGCACTACCTGACGTTCAGCGCCGAGGAGATCGCCGAGGGGGCCACCCTGTTCAAGTGCTGCCCGCCGATCCGCGAGGCGGCCAACCGTGAGTCGCTCTGGCGGGGGCTCGCCGACGGCACGATCGACTGCGTCGTCTCCGACCACTCGCCGTGCACGCCGGAGCTCAAGCGGCTCGACACCGGCGACTTCGGCCTCGCCTGGGGCGGCATCGCGTCGCTGCAGCTCGGCCTGCCCGCGGTGTGGACCGAGGCCAGGCGCCGCGGCCACCCGCTGACCGACGTGGCGCGCTGGATGGCCGGCCGCCCCGCGCAGGTGGCGGGGCTGTCCGGCAAGGGCCGGATCGCGCCGGGCCACCAGGCCGACTTCTGCGTGTTCGCGCCCGACGAGCTGTTCGTGGCCGACAAGGACCGGCTGCACCACCGCAACCCCGTGACGCCCTACCACGGCCGCACGCTCGCCGGCGTGGTTCGCGGAAGCTGGCTGCGCGGCGAACGCATCGACATCGACGGCCCGCCGCGGGGCCGGCTGCTCACCCGAGGAGAAGCATGACCTTCACCCACTTCCCGGACCTGGCCTCGCGCGCGCTGGCCGGCAGTGTCGTGCACGCCAACGACGAGCTGTTCGCCGAGCGGGAGAACCTGATCAAGCCCGCCCCCGCCGCGTTCTCGACGGAGGACTTCGGCCACAAGGGCAAGGTGTACGACGGCTGGGAGACCCGTCGCCGGCGCGAGCCGGGGAACGACTACGCGATCGTCCGGCTCGGCGTGCCCGGCGTGGTGCGCGGGGTGGTGATCGACACCGCCTGGTTCAAGGGCAACTACCCGCCGTACGCCTCGGTGGAGGCGGCCGGCGTCGAGGGCGCGCCGTCACCGGCCGAGCTGGAGCGGGCGAACTGGGAGACGATCGTCGGGAAGAGCGCGATCAGGGGCGACGCCGAGAACGCGTTCGAGGTCGCGGACCGGCGGCGCTGGACGCACGTGCGGCTGAGCATCTACCCCGACGGCGGGGTGGCCCGGTTCCGGGTGCACGGCGAGCCGGTGCCCGACCCGCGCCTGCTGGACGGCACGATCGACCTGGCCGCGCTGGAGCACGGCGGCAACGTGGTGGCCTGCTCCGACACGTTCTACTCCTCGCCGGTGCAGCTGCTGCTGCCCGGCCGGGCCCGGATCATGGGCGACGGCTGGGAGAACGCCCGCCGCCGCGACGGCGGCAACGACCACGTGACGGTCCGGCTGGCGGGCCGCGGGCGGGTGCGCCGGGTGGAGATCGACACGTCGTACTTCGTCGGCAACGCGGCCGGCTGGGCCTCGCTGAGCGGAACCGACGCGGGCCATTCAGACGTGGACGGTCTGGACGCGGAGTGGTTCGAGCTGATCCCGAAGACCCGGTTGCAGCCGGACACCCGGCACTTCCTGCGCCCGGTGTCGGCCGCGCCCGTGACGCACGTCCGCCTGGACGTCTTCCCCGACGGCGGCCTGGCCCGGCTCAGGGTGCACGGCGAGCTGGACGCCGACGCCCACCGCGCGGCCATGTTGCGCTGGCTCGACCTGCTGCCGGCCGGGCACGCCGTCGAGGTGCTCCGCGGGGCCGGCGTGCCCGGCCGGACCGCCGAGGAGCTCGTCGGCCGCCGGCCGTTCGCCGACGGCGACGTGCTGCCCCCGGCGCTGCTCCGGCCGGCGGGGCCGCCTTTCCGGCCTTGAGGTCATTCGGGCGGCGCGCCGAACACGTACGAGCCGGGGGCGTCCGGGTCGTCGCCGGCCCAGAACTCGGTCCAGTGGAGGCGGAACTCCTCGCGCGAGAGGTGGCCGTCGCCGTCCAGGTCGAGGCGGGGGAAGATGTCGTCGGTCGCCGAGGGGGCGCCGTTCCACGTCTCGATCAGCGCGCCGTACTCCGCACGGGAGATGAGGCCGTCGCCGTTGAGGTCGATGGCCTCGAACATCGCGTCGGCGGTGCCGGTGACCGCGTCGGTCATGTCGCCGAGCACGTCGACCACGCTGAGCACCTGGTCGAGGGAGACGCCGGCGTCGCCGCCCGAGGCGGCCCTGAGCACCGGCCACCAGCCGGTCATGACGGAGGTCAGCCGCTCCGGGCCGGCCGGCCCGGCGAGGGCCGACCAGCGGTGGGCGAGCGCCTGGAAGTCGGCCTGGGTCAGCCGGCCGTCGCCGTCGACGTCCATCGCCCGGAAGACTCCGCCGACCTTCTTGCGCTGGAACTCGCTGGCCACATCTGCCTCCACTCTTCGGGGAGACTCAATGCTGTCGAGTGATCACTTTTCGTGACCATAGTCGTTTGAGTGACTAATCCGTTACGTAGTGTGGAGGTCAGGTGAAGTCGGCGCAGCGGGCCTGCCCCTTGCCCGGCACGGTCACCCGTACGTCGTCCACCTCCACGCCGCGCTCGGCGGCGGTGGCGGCGGCGATCGTGCAGACGAGCTGCCCGGTCGCCATCCGCGGCAGCCGGGATGTCGAGGCCCCCAGGACGAACGCGTCGCCGGTCACCCGGACGGCCAGGCTCTTCGGCAGGCTGGTGCCGAAGGCGCGCTCGCGTTCCTGCGCGGTGGGGCCGCCGGTCAGCAGCACGACGGTTTCGGCGGCCGGCAGCGGGCCCTCGGGGCGGGTGACGGGCGCGAGCCGGCCATGCCGCACGAAGTACAGGGCGGTGCCCTGGACGAAGCCGCGGGGCGCCTCTCCGGCGCGGATCACGTCGGTGGGGCCGACTCCGCAGGCCGTGCAGGCGGTCAGGATCAGGGCGAGCGGCCAGGCTCTCACGGACGGTTCCTCGGCAGGGTGAGGGTGAAGACGGCGCCAGGACCGGGGGCGACGGTGAGGTCGCCGCCGTGCAGCAGGGCGTTCTCGCGGGCGATGGCCAGGCCGAGGCCGCTGCCTTCGGAGCGGGCGCGCGCGACGTCGGCCTTGTAGAAGCGCTCGAAGACGTGCGGGAGCACGTCGGTGGGCAGGCCGGGCCCCTGGTCGGAGACCTCGACGGCGACCGCCCGGCCGGTGGCGCGCACCCGGACGGCGACGGGCGGCGCGCCGTGCCGCAGCGCGTTGCCGACGAGGTTGGCGACGATGACGTCCAGGCGGCGCGGGTCGAGGGGAACCCGGACGTCCGGGGACGGCAGGTCCGCGATGACGTCGGAACTCCAGCCGCGGGACCGCAGGCAGGCCGCGACGGCGGCGCCGACGTCCACGTCGTTGAGGTTGAGCGCGGCGGCTCCGGCGTCGAAGCGGGAGATCTCCATCAGGTCGTCGACGAGCGCGCTGAGCCGGGCGACCTCGGCGGTGATCAGCCTGGCGGCGGTTCCGGCGTCGGCGTCCAGCCGGGCGGCGCCCGCTTCGAGGACGTCGGTGACGGCGGTGGCGGCGGCCAGCGGCGTGCGCAGCTCGTGGGAGACGTCCGCGACGAACCGCCGTGACCTGGCCTCCATCTCGCGCAGCTCGCCGACCGAACGTTCCAGCGCGGCGGCCGTCTCGTTGAAGCGTCCGGCCAGCCGGGCCAGCTCGTCGCCGCCGTGGACGGGCAGGCGGGTCTCCAGCCGTCCCTCGCCCAGCTGCCGGGCCGCCCGGTCCAGGTCGGCGACCGGCCGCAGGACGCCGCGCGCGGCCAGCAGCCCGGCCAGCACCGCCAGCAGCACGACGGGCACGGCCGCCGCCTGCGCGGCGCGCAGCACGGCCGTCTCGTCGGAGGCGGCCTGCCCGAGCGACTCGACGAGGTAGACGCTGATCCCCGACGGCGTGCCGCCGGCGCGGAGCATGACCCTGCTGCCGGCCACGAGGTACGGCACGCCGTCGCGCTGCACCCGCTGCCAGGCCAGCTCCGGCCACCGCAGGACGGTCGCGCGCAGCTCGGCGGTGACGCGGGCGTCGCCCGGCACGGCGCCGTCCCTGACGACGTAGACCTTGCGGTCGCCGATCTCCAGGCCCTCGGCCAGCAGGGCCAGTTCCTCGTCGCCGGCGGGCAGCGCCACGTCGCGGGACAGCAGCAGCACCCGGTTCCTGAAGTCCTTCAGCGACCGGTCCTGCGCCCCGGCCAGCAGGTTGGTGCGCGCCTTGTAGTACGTCAGCCCCGCGGCCCCCACCGCGCTCAGCCCGCCCACCAGCACGAACGTGATCACCAGCCGGACCCGCAACCCCCGCAGCCAGTTCATGCCGGCCCGAAGCGGTAGCCGAATCCGCGCACGGTCTGCACGTACCTCGGCTCGGCGGGCACGTCCTCGATCTTGGACCGCAGCCGCTGCACGCAGGCGTCCACCAGCCGCGAGTCGCCCAGGTAGTCGTGCTCCCACACCGACTCCAGCAACTGCTGCCTGTTGAAGACCTGGCCCGGCGTGGCCGACAGGTGCAGCAGCAGCCGCAACTCCATCGGCGGCAGCGCGACCTGCCGGCCGTTCCTGCTCACGGTGAGGGAGGAGCGGTCCACGCACAACCCGCCGTACCTCTCCACGGGTGAGGGCACACCGTCCGTACGGCGCAGCACCGCCCTGATCCGGGCCTCCAGGACCTGCGGGCGCACCGGCTTGACCACGTAGTCGTCCGCGCCCGCCTCCAGCCCGCCGACCACGTCGAAGTCGTCGCCCCGCGCGCTCAGCATCACGATCGAGGTGGACGTGGTCGCACGGATGCGACGGCACACCTCGAACCCGTCGATGCCGGGCAGCATGAGGTCGAGCACCACCACGTCGGGGGCGAAGCGGGCCAGCCGGTCCAGCCCCTCCTCCCCGGACGCCGCCGATCGCACCTCGTGGTCCCGGCCCTTGAGGGCGAGCGTCAGAGCGTCCCTGACGTGGGGATCGTCCTCGATCAGCAAGACACGGGCCATGCGTTCCAGTATCGGCGGCCTGGCATGCCGGTTTGTGCGCCTTCGGAAGCTATTACACGTTCATGACATGGAGCGGACGGGCTCCTCACAACGGCGGGCCACGGTGTTGACCGCCAGCCGAATCCATTGGAGGAAACCGTGTTGATCAGCAAGCGGCGTCTCGCCGTCCTGGTCGCCCTGCCCGTCCTCGCCCTGAGCGCGGCGTGCGGGACGCAGAGCCTCGCCAGCTCGTCCAGCCCCGCGCCCGACTCCGGCAAACCGACCTGGCACGAGACCGCGGTGAAGTTCGCCGGATGCATGCGGGAGAACGGGATCGACATCCCGGACCCGGTCAAGGGGCAGGACCTCGACACCAGCGCCGTCACCAAGGTCACCCAGGCCAAGCTCGACGCCGCCATGAAGGCGTGCAAGGAGTGGGACTCGGCGCTGCTCGGCGGCTCCGAACCGGCCACGCCGGAGGAGGACGCCAAGTTCGCCGCGTGGGCGCAGTGTCTGCGCAAGGGCGGCGTCTGGCAGCCCGTCACCAAGGGTGAGGAGATGCCGGCCGGGTTCGAGCAGGTCAAGCCCGGCTCGGCCGCCGAGAAGCAGGTCTTCGAGGGCTGCGACCTGCTCCGGCCGCCCGCCCCGTACGAGGAGAACTAGCCCCCGCACCCCCGCCGGGCCATGCCCTTCCCTCTGCGGTCGCTCTGCTGGATGGGGGGAGGGTCGGCGGGACTCCGGCCGGTCGCGGCTCCTGGCGTCAGGAGCCGTGGCCGGCCGTTCACGACCCGGCCGGGCCCGGCGTCCGGCCGGTCACGGGGGCTAGGCTGGGCGCATGGGTCATGCGAAGACGTCGTTCGTCTGCCTGCCGTGCCGGGCCTCGTACAAGCAGCCCTACCCGCTGCCCGGCGACCGGGGCCGGTCGTGCCCGCGGTGCGGCGAGCCGCTGATCCACGTGGGCTCCGCCTTCGCGGCTCCCCGGCGGCGCGACACCGCGGCCTGGCGGGTGCTGTCGCTGCTGCTGCACGCGGGCGTCGGCTTCCACAAGAGTTGTTGCGGCGGGCCCGGCTACCGGCCGCGCACGCTCGGCGCGGCCCGCGCGCGGATGGCGCACGCGCGGGCCACCGGAGAGCCGTTCGCCAAGGCCCTGACGCGTCCCGAACTGCCCTAGGACGGCCCGCATGACCATCGACGTCCGGACGCTGCTGCCCGTCGCCGAGCGGGCCGCGTCGATCGCCGGCGAGATCATCACGACCCGGGCGCCCGGCGTCGTCACCGCCAAGGGCGACCGCGACATGGCCACCGAGGTCGATTACGCCGTCGAGCACGCCGTACGCGAGTTCCTCTCGAAGGAGACGCCCGAGCTGGGCTTCCTCGGCGAGGAGGAGGGCGCGAGCCGGCCGGGCCAGGGCCTGACCTGGGTGCTCGACCCCGTGGACGGCACGGCCAACTTCCTGCACGGCATCCCGCTGTGCGGGGTCTCCCTGGGCCTGGTCGACGGGGACGTGCCGCTGCTCGGCGTCGTCGGCCTGCCGTTCCTCGGCGTCCGCTACTCGGCCGCCCAAGGCGCCGGGGCGACGGCCAACGGCTCGCCCGTCCAGGTCAGCGGCGCCGCGGAACTTCAGGACGCCGTCGTCGCCCTGGGCGACTACGCGGTGGGCGCGGACGCGGCGGAACGCAACCGTCCCCGCTTCGCCCTGACCCAGGAACTGGCCGCGCGAGTCCAGCGCGTCAGGATGCTCGGCTCAGCGGCGATCGACCTCGTGTGGGTGGCCGACGGCAAGGTCGACGCGAGCGTCATGCTCAGCAACAACCCGTGGGACACCGCGGCGGGCGTCGTCATCGCCCGCGAGGCCGGAGCCCTGGTGGTCGACCTCGACGGCAGCCCCCACGACATGGCCTCCCGGGCGACCATCGCGACGAGCCCCGCCCTGGCCCCCGAGCTCCTGAAGCTCCTCACCGCCGCCCTTCCGCACGCCTGGGAATAGGTCTGGCCGGTCCCGGGGCCCCGCTTCAGCCGCCGGCGCTGCCCTGAGCCCCGTGGGCCGCGTACAGCACACCGAGTCGCCGGTCGATCTCCGCACGCACCGGGTCGTGCCGCGGGCCGAGGGCGAATCGCCGGTCGGTCCAGCTGTCGGGCGGATACAGCCACACCGGCCGGCCGGCCAGGTGGTCCGGTTCCCACTCGTACCGCGGCCAGACGTGAGCGTGCAGGAACGGGTCGGTGTTGCCGAGGATCTCCAGGTTGACCCGCCGGAACGCCGGGTCCAGCGCGCCGCAGGCCCGCTCGACCGCCTCGCCGAGCAGCTCCATGTCCGACAGGAAGGCCATCCGCCTGGCCCGGGGCAGGTCGGACAGCCGCTGCACGCCGGGCTCGTCCGTCAGGAGAACCGAGTATCCCGGCAGGAACTGCGTGTCACCGATCACGGCGAAGCCGGCGTCCAGCCGCCTGAGCACCGTGGGGTTCCGGCCCGCCAACGCACTGCCGACCCTGTCCCCCCGCCAGTCACCACCCACGGCCCCCGACCCTACACACAAGCCCCCGCAACTCACCGGCGAGCAGGACGGCGTCCCCGGCCCGTCGTACTCAGGACAGTTCGCCGACCAGGGCGACGACATGCCCTCCATCGACGGCGCACCACCAGACCGGCCCGCGGTCCGGCCCTCCGACGTGCAGCCCACGATCGTGCACGGGACAGACGGGCCACACCGTCCAGGTGAGTTCCATGACGGTCTCCTGGACCGCCTCGGCGAGAGACAGCAGCGCTGTCTGTGCGTCGCTGCCCGCTTCCGGCGGGATCCCGTTGCCGTGGTAGGAACCCTCGAACTCCACCTGCGCGTCGTGACGGCCGCGCGACGGGTCGGTGATCAGGCGCAGCGGGCCGGTGATCCCGCCTGCTCGGACGTCGCGTTCCACGATCTTCAGCGCCTGCTCCAGCGTCGCCCACAGCTGGGGATCGAGGGTGAAGCCCGGCCGGAAGTCGATGTCGTCGAGAAGGCCCTCCCCCAGACGGGCCAGGTCGGCACCGTTCAGCCGGGCAGCGGAGGACTCCAGGAGCTCCCGCGTGGTCGCAGTGCTCAGGCCCCATTCCTCCAGCAGGGAGGCCAGTTCGAGGACGGTCCGGGCGTCGAGGCCGCCGTCCCGCAGAGCCACGTGGACGCGGCTCGCCAGCTCGTGGGCTTGCTCTTCAGGATGCACATCGCAGTATCCCGCAGCCCGCTTTCGCCGCCACCGGGCCCCGCGGATCGGCAGGGCCCGGGCGTTTCTCCTACGGCAGGATGATGGAGCCGCTCCACTGGGTGACCGCGTCGGAGTAGACCTCGCGCAGTTCGCCGTCGAAGTACGGCGAGAAGCTCTTGTCGTAGCGCAGGTCGCCGTCGGTGTCGGCGACGCTGATGGTGATCGCGTTGAGGTGGCCCACGCGCCTGGTCTTGTCGTAGCGCAGCAGCCAGGACGAGCCGAGGGAGCCCTCACCGGGGAACGGGGAATCGACGGCGGCGAGTTCCTCGGCCTTCAGGCTGGGCGCCTGGGCGGCGGACGTGCGTCCCGAGAAGGTTTCCAGGGTGTCGCCCGGCTGCGGGTGGGAGCCGTCCGGGTGGACGCCGGCCGGGAAGCCGAAGACGTCCACCGAGGAGTCGAGCGGCTGGTTCCAGGCCAGG
This sequence comes from Nonomuraea sp. NPDC001684, assembly GCF_053596515.1. NCBI lineage: Bacteria > Bacillati > Actinomycetota > Actinomycetes > Streptosporangiales > Streptosporangiaceae > Nonomuraea > Nonomuraea sp. NPDC001684. The sequence continues at coordinate 39,612 of NZ_JBSFGJ010000011.1, read as the reverse complement.
CCCTGTCCGCCGACCTGGTCGACCAGCCTGCCGGTGTCGGTCAGCTCGCCCGTGGGAGAGGAGGTGACGCCGTTGTAGACGGTGACGAAGGCGTAGTCGCGGTCGTAGTCGCCGTACGCGGGGAAGTCGAAGTGGGTGAAGAGCTGCTTTCCGACGTAGAGGCCGGACGGAGCGGCGCCGGCGGAGTATCCGGGGACGAAGACCCACTTGCCGAGCCCCCCGCCGTACTGCTGTTCGTAGGCGCAGTGGCCGGCGGTGGCCACGACGTTGCGGTACTGCGACTGCACGGCGGTGCCGGTGCACCAGTGCGGCAGGCCGTCGGCGCCGACGAAGAACACCTTGCCCGAGCTGACGGGCCCCTTGCCGGCGCTTCCCGCACCGTCGGGCGGGAGCACGGGCGGGACGGTGCCGGGCTTGCCGTCGGCAACGGCCGAACCGCTGAGAATGACCTTGTCGATGTCGGTCTGGACGGCGTAGGGGGTGGCGTTCGCCAGGTTGGCGCCGCCGTTGCCCAGCCAGAACGCGGCCACCTCGACAGCGGACGTCTGCGTGACCGTCAACGGGTAGCTCGCCGTGGCGACCGATCCGGCGGCGGGCGCGGCCATGAGGCCGGAAACCAGGAGGCCGGTGGCCAACACGCCCAGCGTTGTCTTCATCTGGCCCTCTCCACTCTGCTCGGGGGGTAACGGCTTTTCGAACATACGATCGCCGCCGAGGGCTGACGCTACCCCGCCGAACTCAAGATGATCAACACTTTTAACAGCCGGCTGTCAACACGGGCCCCGCGCACGAGCGCTTGGCGGGCCGGCGGCGATCGATAGCATCGCCGGATGGAGGATGATCTGCCGTCTCAGCACTTTTCCGACGCGAGCATGGCCATCGGTGTCGGAGTCGTCGTGTTCCTGATTCTGCTGCCCACCATCGTCTGGATCGCCGTGGTGATGTCGCGCAGTCGCAGGTAGGGCGGTCAGAGGGTGGCGTGGAGGTGGGAGAGCATCGTGCGGGCGGGGTGGCCGAGGATGTTCTCCAGGTCGGGGGTCTGTCTCTCCAGGGCGCCGGCGCGGATCCGGGCGTTCAGCCAGGCCATCGGGCCGGGGGCGGCGTCGGGGACCTCGCGGTAGGGCACGCCCAGCGCCCGCGCCACCTCCGGGTGGGTCCACAGCGGCCCGGTGAAGTCGTAGGCGCGGCCCTCGTGGCCGTCGCCGGTCAGCACGTTGGCCGCCGCCTCGGCCAGGTCGGACCGGAACGCGGTGTTCAGGCCGCGCCCTCCGCCGCTCCCGGTCAGCTCACCGCCCGAGACCCGGGGGACGAACGCGTCGCTGTAGAACGGGTGGCGCAGGATCGTGCACGGCAGGCCGCTGCGCAGGAGGGCCTGCTCGGTGGCGTGGTGGGCCTCGGTCATGCCGGTGGCGACGGTGTCGGCGTCCAGGAAGCTGGTGTAGACGACGGCGCCGACGCCCACGTCCGCGGCGGCCGCGAGGGCGGCCAGGTGGTGGCCGATCCGGCGGCCGGGGTCGAGCTCCGGCGAGGAGATCAGGAGCAGGCGGGCGGCGCCCTCGAACGCCGTGCGCAGGCTCGCCGGATCGTCGTAGTCGCCCCGCCGCACCGGGACGCCCTCGGGCGCGCGGGCGGGATCGCGCACGGCGGCGACGACGTCCGCCCTGGTGCGCAGCCGGTCGATGACGAGACGGCCGAGCGCGCCCGACGCCGCCGAGATAACGATCATGAGGCTCCCTCTGATCAGGATGGGTGCTGAAAGTGAACTGCCACCGCGTCCTGCGACGCCACCGCTTTTCGCCCGGGACGGTCCCACGACGGCCCCAGAGGAGCATTTCCGGAGAAGACCGCCCAGGTCACCCGGGTTAGCGTGATCGTGGACCTCTGGAGAGAACATGGACGAGCTCATCACGTACGGCAAATGGGCCTCGGTGCGCGGCTCGCTCAAGGCGGCCACCGACCGGTTCGCGAAGCTGGTCTCCATCGTCGATCCCCACGCCATGGCGACCCGGGAGTGGACCGTCGCCGAGACCGCGGCCCACGTCACCGCGATCGCCTCGCTCTACACCTGCGTGGTGCGCGGCGACGTGACCACGCCCTTCCCGGAGCTCGCCGAGCCGATACTCGGCGCGAACGTCGACACGGTGAGCGCCCTGAACGAGCTGGCGTTCGAGCACTTCCCCGAGCGGGACCCGGTCGCCCTGGCCGAGCGGCTGCGCGGCGACGTCCGGGAGATCCTGCGCGCCGGCGCGGAGGCCGATCCGGCGACGCCGGTCCCGTGGCTGGGCGACGCGCGGGTGCCCGTCGCGGGCGTGCTGGCCCACCTGCTGAACGAGCTGCTGCTGCACGGCTGGGACATCGCCCGCGCGACCCGTACCCCCTGGTCGGTGCCCGCGCGGGACGCCGGGCTGTTCTTCGACCTGTTCCTCATCGGGATGATCAGGAACGACTACGGACGCCTGATGGACACCGGGACGCCCGCCCCGCCCCGGCGGATCACCGTCGGGTTCCACTCCGCGCACACCGCGCCGGCGGCGCTGGCGCTGGACCGCGGGCGGGTGTCGGTGGCCGAGATGGGGCCGCAGGTGGACGCGCACGTGCGGTTCGACCCGGCGGCGCTGAACCTGTTGCTGTTCGGCCGGATGTCCAGGGCGCGGGCCGCGCTCACGGGCAAGGTGGCGGTCTGGGGGCGGCGTCCGTGGCTGCTGCCGGCCTTCCTGCGGTTCGTACGGCTGCCCACGACGACGGTCCCGCGCTCACGCGCCGAGTCCATACAGGTGTGAACGCCACAAAGTATTCACCCGGTGGGCGCATACTGGAGGAGATGAAGCGAGCCAGCGGCGATTCTCGTCGTCACCTGCCCACAAGTCCCTTCAAACCGCCGCCTCCGGCGCCACCCGCGGAGCAGTTCGACATGCACGACCGGGTGAGCCACGACCGATTCGGCCTCGGTGTCGTCATCGGTGTGGAGGACGACGTCGCCGTACTGGTCGACTTCGGATCCCGGCAGGAACGGATCACGACGCCGTTCAACAAGCTGTACAAACTCTGAGAGCCGGTCCGCGACGCCCGTGTGCCCCGAGGGCCGCATGGGCGGGACCGACGCGCGGCGTGCCCGGCTGAGGGCGCCGGGGTTCAGTGACTCACGGGGACAGACGCTCGTGGGTCGATGGCGCGCGGAGTGGAGTCGCGGAGTGGAGTCGGCGGCTCAGGGGGTGACGATGGCGAAGTCGCGGGCCGGTGAGTCGAGCACGGCGACCAGCCGCTGCAGCGCCGTGATGTCGCCCTCCCGCTCCACCCCCTCCACGCCCTTGCCGGCCAGCAGGCCGAGCAGCTGGGCCCTGGTGAGGCGGAGCGTGAGGTCCACGGGCTCCTCCGGCGGGTTCAGCCGCTGGACGAGCACGCCGTTGGACAGCGTGGTGCGGTACAGCTCCCCCAGGTCCGTCAGGTGCCAGTCGATCGACAGGCTCTCGTGCCAGGCCTTGGGGCCGTCCACGCGGATGGCGAGGGAGTCGAAGATCTGCTCCACGGTCAGGGCCGCGAGCAGGTCGGGCGAGGTGGTGGTGACGCGGGTGGGGGCGATGCCGTCGGTCAGCTCCATGGCCCCCGTCAGGTACGAGTTGCGCCACGTCCCGTTCTCCGCGCCCTGGCCGAGCCGGGTGTAGACCTCGGCCAGCAGGTCCCTGGCCGCCTTGTTGCCCTCGTCGGCGAAGACGGCGTGGTTGAGCAGCTGGACGGCGAAGCGCAGGTCGTTCTCCTCGATGTAGCGGCGGGCGAAGGCCACGACGGCCGCGCCGCCGCCCATGCACTCGACGTACCGGATCGCGCTCTCCCTGGGCGGGTGCTCCCACAGGTGGGCGGGGTTGCCGTCGTACCAGCCGAGGTAGCGCTGGTAGACGGCCTTGACGTTGTGGCTGACCGAGCCGTAGTAGCCGTGGGTGTGCCAGACCTGTTCCAGCGCGGGCGGCACCCGCATCTGCTCGGCGATCTCGGCGCCGGTCAGTCCCTTGTTGAGCAGGCGCAGGGTCTGGTCGTGCAGGTAGGCGTACAGGTCTCGCTGTTCCTGGAGGAACCGGACGATGTTGCTCTTTCCCCAGGTCGGCCAGTGGTGGGAGGCGAAGGCGACCTCGGCCCGGTCGGCGAGCAGCGTGAGGGTCTCCGACAGATAGCGGGCCCAGACGCGGGCGTCGCGCACCTGGGCGCCGCGCAGCGTGAGGATGTTGTGCAGGTTGTGGGTGGCGTTCTCGGCCAGGCACAGGGCGTCGCGGTCGGGGAAGAGGAAGTTCATCTCGGCGGGGGCCTCGGTGCCGGGGGTGAGCTGGAAGACGATCCGCACCCCGTCCACGATCTCCTCCTGGCCGGTGCGGCTGACGTCCACGGTGGGCGGGATGAGGGACGTGGTGCCGGTCGAGGACGTCATGCCGAGACCGCAGCCGATCTGGCCGTCCGGGGCGTGCGGCAGGGCCAGGCCGAACATGTAGCCGGCGCGGCGGTTCATGGCGGGGCCGGCGTAGACGTTCTCGGAGACCGCGTGGTCCATGAAGCCGGCGGGGGCCAGGATCGGCACGTTGCCGTCGGTGACGCCGCGCACGCCGCCGAAGTGGTCGACGTGGCTGTGGGTGTAGACGACGCCGGTGACCGGCCGGTCGCCGCGGTGGCGGCGGTAGAGCGCGAGCGCGGCGGCGGCGCACTCGGTGGAGACCAGCGGGTCGATGACGATGACGCCGACGTCGCCCTCGACCAGGGTCATGTTCGACAGGTCCAGGCCGCGTACCTGGTAGATGCCGTCGGCGACCTCGTACAGGCCCTGTTTGGCGCAGAGCTGGCTCTGCCGCCACAGGCTGGGATGAGCGGTTTCGGGGCATTCGGCGTTGAGAAAGGCGTAGGAGTCGTTGTCCCAGACGACCTCGCCGCTTCTCGACTTGACCACGGCGGGGGTCAACTTCGCGATGAAGCCGCGATCGGCGTCCTCGAAGTCGCCCGTGTCATGAAATGGAAGGTCTGCCATGTCTGCTCGCATGCCCCTGAATGGACGCTCGTAGCTCAACAACCAGCCCCAATAGCATGAAACTCGGGCAATAAGGACAGGGAGCGGCGGCGTAGCGACTCGGACGGTGTGATTGGGTGGTTCCAGGCTGATCTCATCGGGGGTGGTCATGGAAGCGTGCGTGTTCGACCTCGACGGCGTGCTCGTCGACTCCGAACCCGTCTGGGAGCAGGTGCGGCGCGCCTTCGTCGCCGACCACGGCGGCACCTGGCAGCCCGACACGCAGTCCAGGCTGATGGGCATGAGCACCGGCGAGTGGGCGGCCTACCTGCACGAGCTGGGGGTGCGCCTGACGCCCGACGAGATCGCCGAGGGCGTGGTCGACCAGATGGCCGAGCGCTACCAGGACGGCGTGCCGCTGCTGCCGGGCGCCCGCGAGGCCGTGCGCCGGCTGGCCGGGCACTTCACCCTCGGCCTGGCCAGCTCGTCGCCGCGGCGGCTGATCGACGTGGTGCTGGACGCGGCCGAGCTGCGCGAGTACTTCGTGACGACGGTCTCCACGGAGGAGGTCGCGCGCGGCAAGCCCGCCCCCGACGGCTACCTTGAGGCCGCCCGGCGGCTGGAGATCTACCCGAAGGACTGCGTGGCGGTCGAGGACTCCAGCAACGGGCTGCGTTCGGCGCACGCGGCCGGCATGCGGGTGATCGCCGTGCCGCATCCCGGCTACCCGCCCGACGACGACGCCCTCGCTCTCGCCTGGCAGGTCCTGCCCGACCTCGACGCGCTCACGATCGAGGCGCTGACGTGACGACCGGCGGCATGGGCGTCCGCCTCCGGACGCCGGCCGACCTGGACGCCTGCGCCGACGCCCTGGCCCTGGTGCACGCCGCCGACCGCTACCCCGTCGACTGGCCGGCCGACCCGCAGGGCTGGCTGACTCCGGGCGACCTCCTGCGCGCCTGGGTGGCGGTCGAGGAGGGCCAGGTGCTCGGCCACGTGGGCCTGGCCGGCACCGACGAGGGCCCGCAGGTCACCCGGCTCTTCGTGGTGCCCGCCGCCCGGGGCCGCGGGCTGGCTCCCGTGCTGCTGGACACCGTGCGGAAGGCCGCAGGAACGCCCGTCGTCCTGGAGGTCTCCGACGAGGGCCGGGCGGCCGTCGCGCTCTACGAGCGGCTGGGCTGGCGCCGCGTCGGCAGCACCCGCGCTCGATGGCTCAACGCCGCGGGCGAACCCGCCCTGCTCCACCACTACGTGAGCCCGTGAGGCTATCCTTTGGGAATCGTGCGAGACATCACGGTTTTCAGTGGCAGCGCCCACCCCGAGCTGGCCGAGGAGATCTGCTCCCATCTCGGAACCCCGCTCCACCCCGTCAAGGTCGCCCGCTTCGCCAACGACGCGCTTGAGGTGCAGCTCCAGGCCAACTGCCGCGAGCGCGACGTGTTCCTCATCCAGCCCCTGGTACCGCCGACGCAGGAGAACCTGGTCGAGCTGCTGCTCATGATCGACGCGGCGCGCGGCGCGTCCGCGGCCAGGACGACCGTGGTGCTGCCGCATTACGCCTACGCCAGATCAGACAAGAAGGACGCGCCACGCATCTCCATCGGCGCGCGCCTGGTCGCCGACCTGATGGTGGCCGCGGGCGCGAACCGGGTGCTGGCCATGACGCTGCACTCGCCGCAGGTGCACGGCTTCTTCAGCGTGCCGGTCGACCACCTGCACGCGCTGCGCGAGCTGGCCGCGCACTTCCGCCGCCACGACCTGTCGAACGCCGTCGTCGTCTCCCCCGACCTGGGCAACGCCAAGGAGGCCGCGCACTTCGCCCGGCTGCTCGGCACGGGCGTCGCGATGGGCGCCAAGCAGCGCTTCGCCGACGACCGCGTGGTGATCAGCTCGGTCATCGGCGAGGTCGCCGGCAAGGACGTGATCATCCTGGACGACGAGATCGCCAAGGGCAGCACGGTCATCGAGCTGCTGGGCCGGCTGCGTGAGCAGGGCGTCAACTCCGTCCGGGTGGCGTGCACGCACGGGCTGTTCGCGGGCGGGGCGATCGAGCGGCTGAGCGCGTTCCCCGAGGTCATGGAGATCGTCTGCACGAACACCGTGCCGCCGCCCAAGCCGAGTGACAAGCTGACCGTGTTGTCGATCGCGCCGGCACTGGCCGAGGCCATGCGCCGGATCCACGACGGCGAGTCGGTGAGCGCTCTGTTCAGCACGTCCTGACGGCCCGCCCCGGTGATCTTCCGGGACGGCCGGGAATGGATCATAGTGGACATCATGCATGCGGCCACAGACGTCCTGCTCCGGCGGTTCCGAGACGGCGTGGGCGAGATCGTGCCCCTGGTGTCACTGTGGGCGCACGGCTCGCTGGGCGCCGGCGACTACCAGCCGGGGCGCAGCGACCTCGACCTGATCGCGGTGGTCGAGACACCGGTCACGATGGAGCAGTGGCGCCGGATCAAGGGGCTGCACCGCGGGCTCGACCTGCCGCTCGCCGACCTCCTCCACTGCTCCTACCTGCCGCTGGAGGAGCTGGCGGACCCGCGGGTCGAGCACGTGACGTGGGCCCACGAGGAGATCTTCCGCCGTCCGGTGACGGCGGTGACCCGCCGCGAGCTGCACACGGCCCCGCTCGTGCTGCACGGGCCGCCGCCCGCCGAACTCCTGCCGGCCGTATCCGACGCCGTGCTGGCCGACTTCGTCCGTACGGACCTGCGCGAGTTCTGGCTGGACAAGACCCGAGGGCGGCGGCGCTGGCTGCGGGACGTCTGGGTGGACCTCGGCCTGCTGACCGTCGCCAGAGCCTCGGTCACGCTGCGGGAGGGCCGGTTGATCACCAAGCGGGAGGCCCTGGACGTGCTGGCCGGGATGGGCGCGCCGGAGGCCGTCCTGGCCGACGTGCGCGCCCGCCGGTACGGCACGCCGCGCCCGGTGCTGAGCCGCTTCAGAAGGGGCAGGCTGACCCGCGCCTTCGTCCGGTCGGCCATCGGGAAGGTGCTGGCGGAGGGCCCCGGCGAGAGCTGAGCCCGCCCCCGTCTCAGTGGGCAGGACGGCGGCCCTCCGCGGATCGCCGAGGGATAGTCTTGGCCCCGAGTTACCACCTGAACCGGGGAAAGGGCGGCATATGGGGGAGATCAGGCAGTCCTATCTGGTGGCCGCGGCGTCGGCGATGTCGCTGCTGCGTGACCCGGCCGTGCGGGCGGCGTGGGACAAGCCCAGCGCGCTGACCGAGTTCAGCGTCGCGGGCCTGGCCGGGCACCTGGCCCACCAGATCGTCCGGGTCGTCGACGTGCTCGACTCCGGCGAGCAGCCCGGGGCGCCGATCCCGCTCATCGAGCACTACACGAGGTCGCCGTGGGTGCAGGCCGGCCTCGACCACGAGAGCAACGTCAGCGTCCGGGTGGGCGGCCAGGCGGCCGCCGCGGACGGGCACGCCGCGCTCGTCGAGCGCACGCAGGCGCTGCTGGACCGGCTGCTGGCCGAGCTGCCCGCCGAGCCGGCGGACCGGGTCGTGCGGCTGCCGTGGACCGGCTGGTCGCTGCGGCTCGACGACTTCCTGCTCACCAGGGTGATGGAGCTGGTCGTGCACTCCGACGACCTGGCCGCCAGCGTGGGCGTCGAGACGCCGGAGCTGCCGCCGTCGATCAACGAGCCGGTCGTGGAGCTGCTGGCCCGCCTGGCGGTGCACCGGCACGGCGCGACCGCCGTCATCCGCACCCTCAGCAGGGCCGAACGCGCCCCCGCCACGATAAGCGCCTTCTAGCCCCCAGCCCGTTTCACGCCCCGACCACCAGGCGCAGGGCCTCGGCCACCTCGCGCCCGGACAACGCGCTGTCCGGGTCGAGCAGCCACTGCGCCAGGAACCCCGTCAGCATGGCCTGGTAGAGCGAGCCCACCAGCCGGGCCCGTTCGGGGTCCGTCTCCGCCCGCACGTCCTGGAACAGCTCGGCGAGCCCCAGCCGCGCGCCGTTGATCGCCGGGACGAGCTGCTCGCGCAGCTCCGGCACGTGATCGATCTGCCCGAGCAGCTCAAGCTGGGTGATCCAGAGCGGCCGCAGCCGGTCGAACGACTCCACCACCCGGTCCCACGCCGCCTCGAAGCGCTCCAGCGGTGAGGCGCCCTCCTCGGCGTCGGCGACGAGCGTCCGCGCCAGGTCGTCGCCCCATTCCTGCATCACCTCGAACAGCGCCTCGTTCATCAGCGCGTCCTTGGACTTGAAGTGGTAGCCGATGCCCGCGAGGCTCACGCCCGACGCGGTCGCGATGTCGCGCGCGGTGGTACGCGAGTAGCCCTTCTCGATCAGGCAACGCTTCGCCCCGGCCAGCAGGTCTTCCCTGTTTCCCATGCCCAGACGTTAACACGAACGTCTGAAAACATCGTCCTAGACAAGCGTCTGAGACGGATGTACTGTTCTCGGCATGAAGAACGTCCTGATCTCCGGCGCGAGCATCGCCGGCACCTCGCTGGCCTACTGGCTGCGCCGCCACGGCTGCACCGTCACCGTCGTCGAGCGCGCTCCGGCCGTCCGCACCGGCGGCTACAAGGTCGACATCCGCGGCGCCGCCCTCGACGTGATCGAGCGCATGGGCCTGCTGGACGCGGTCACCGCCCGCAGCACCGGCATGCGCGTCGCCACCCACTACGACCGCAAGGGCCGCCGGGTGGCCACCATGGACGCCGACCTGTTCGGCGGGCGCGCGGGCGACGACGTCGAGATCATGCGCGGCGACCTCAACGAGCTCCTGTACGACCTCACCCGCGACGACGCCGAATACCTCTTCGGCGACTCCGTCACCGCCGTCTCCGACGACGGCCTGGTCACCTTCGAGCATGCCGCGCCCCGCCGGTTCGACCTGATCGTCGGCGCGGACGGCATGCGCTCCAACATCCGCAGGATCGTGTTCGGACAGGACGCCCAGTTCGTCCGCGACCTGGGCTACTACGTCTCGATCTCCACCGTCCCCAACACCCTGGGCCTGGACCGCGAGGAGGCCGTGCACGCCGCCCCCGGCCGCACCGCCAACGTCTACAGCACCCGCCAGGACGACGCCGCCAAGGCGCTGTTCATGTGGGCCTCCCAGCCGCTGTCCTACGACCACCGCGACACCGCCCGCCAGAAGGACCTGCTGGCCGAGGCCATGGCGGGGGTCGAGTGGGAGGTGCCGGCGCTGCTCGGCGCGGTGCGCGACGCCGACGACTTCTACTTCGACTCGGTCAGCCAGGTGCACATGGACAGCTGGTCGAAGGGCCGGGTCGTGCTGCTCGGGGACGCCGCCTACTGCGCCTCGCCGGCCTCCGGACAGGGCACGAGCCTGGCGATCGTGGGCGCGTACGTGCTGGCGGGCGAGCTGGCCGGGGGCGGCGGCGCGGCGGGCTACGAGCGGGAGATGCGGGAGTTCGTCCGGGTCAACCAGGAGCTGGGCCCGGTGAACGTCAGGGGCATGGTGATGGGCTCACGGCTGGCGCTGTGGTTCCAGCTCAGGATGCTCAGGCTGCTGCCGTACCTGCCGGGCAAGGAGAAGGTCGTCGAGCGGATCGCCGGGGCGATCCACCGGGCGGCCGTGGCGATCCGGCTCAAGAACTACTCGGAATGAAGTGTTCCGTTCTGCTACAGTAAGAGCAGAACGTTCCGTTCCGAAAGAAGTGGGGTTCACATGACCATCCTCGTCACCGGTGCCACCGGGACCGTCGGCCGCCTCGTCGTCGAGGAGCTCCTCCAGGCCGGCCAGAAGGTCCGCGCACTGACCAGGAACCCCGCCAAGGCCGCCCTTCCCGAGGGCGTCGAGGTCGTCGGCGGCGATCTCGCCGAACCGGCCTCCCTGGCCGCCGCCTTCGAGGGCGTCACCGGGGCGCACTTCATCAACTTCGCCGGCGACGACTACGCCCCGCTGCCCGACGGCGCCGGGCTCGCCGAGCTGGCCGTCAAGGCGGGCGTGCGCCGGGTCACCGTGCTCGGCGGCCGCGAGGACGGCGAGCTGGAGCAGGCGCTCGCCGCCACCGACCTGGAGTGGACGCTGCTCCACCCGGTCGAGTTCATGGCCAACACGCTCCAGTGGTGGGCGCACACGATCAGGACGGAAGGCGTCATCAAGGAGCCGTTCGGCGACCGGCTGAGCGCCCTGGTGCACGAGCGGGACATCGCCGCGGTGGCCGCGAAGGTCCTGACCGAGGGCGGCCACGGCGGCCGGACGTACGTGCTGACCGGCCCCCGCGCGATCACCCTGCGGGAGAAGGTCGCCGTCCTGGCCGAGGCCGTCGGCAGGGACGTCGGCTTCGTCGAGCTCACCGTGGACGAGGCGCGGGCCAAGTGGCGCGCCGACGGCATGGGCGAGCAGACCATCGAGTTCCTGGTCGGCGCGCTGGGCAACACGCCGGAGGTCGGCTACACGGTCGTCCCGACCGTCCGGGAGATCACCGGCCGGGACGCGCGTGACTTCGCCGAGTGGGCGCGCGAGCACGCCGACGCGTTCCGCGGGTGAGCTACCCGGTGACCGCCGCGTAGTGGCAGGCGGCCTGGGCGTCGGGGACCGCGGGCAGGATGCTCAGCGCCTGCGACCGGCAGGCCGCGTCCACGCCCGCCTCCGCCGCGCGGCCGGAGGCCAGCACGTGGCAGCGGGGATGGAACCGGCAGCCACCCGGCACCCTGGTCGGGTCCGGCGGCTCGCCGGACAGCACGATCCGCTCGGGCGACTCCGGCAACACCGACATCAGCGCCTGCGTGTACGGATGCCGCGGCGCCGTCAGCACCTGCTCCACCGGCCCCGACTCGACGATCCGCCCCAGGTACATGACCGCGACCCGGTCGGCGATGTTCCAGGCCAGGCCAAGGTCATGGGTGACGACCAGGGCCGACAGGCCGAGGTCGGTCTTGAGCTTGAGCATCAGCGCCAGGATCTCGCCGCGCACGGAGGCGTCGAGCGAGGCCACGGGCTCGTCGGCGATCAGCACCTTCGGGTCGAGGGCGAGCGCGCCGGCGATCACGACGCGCTGCCGCTGTCCGCCGGACAGCTCGTGCGGGTAGCGCAGGAAGAACCGCTCGGGCGGTCGCAGCCCGGCCCTGGACAGGGCCGAGGCCACGATCTCCTCCTCGTCGGGCAGGCCGTGGATGCGCGGCCCCTCGGCGACCGCCTCGTAGACGGTCTGGCGGGGGTTGAGCGAGCCCATCGGGTCCTGCAGGACGAGCTGGACCTGGCGGCGGTAGGACCGGAGCGCCTTGGAGCCGTAGTTCAGCGCGTTGCCGTCGTAGCGGACCTCGCCGGACGTGGGGCGTTCGAGGCCGAGCAGCGTGCGGGCCAGCGTGGTCTTGCCGCAGCCCGACTCGCCGACCAAGGCCACGATCTCGCCCTGGCCGATCGCCAGGTTGACGCCGTCGACGGCGCGGGCGCTGCGGCCCCGCGAGGAGAACGCGACGTGCAGGTCACGGGCCTCCAGCAGCGCGCCCTTGCCCGTCGAGACGGTCTCGGCCGCGGTCTGCGTCTCGGTCATGAAGCCTCGACCTCCTCCTTGGAGCGTACGTGCACGCAGGCCGCGGCGTGGCGGGGACCGGCGGGCCACAGCTCGACGTCGAGGCCCGCGCATTCGTCCAGCGCGACCGGGCAGCGCGGGTGGAACGCGCAGCCGGTCGGGAGCTGCATCGGGTCCGGCGGGTCGCCGCCGAGCCCCTTGGGGGCCAGCCGCGAGACCGGGTCGCCCACGGTGGGGAACGCGGCCGCCAGCGCCCGGCTGTAGGGGTGGCGGGCGTCGTGGAACACCTCGCGGGACGGGCCGTGCTCGACCACCCGGCCGGCGTACATGACCGCGAGCTGGTCGCAGACGTCGGCCAGGACCGACAGGTCGTGCGAGATCATGATCAGGGAGATGCCGTGCTCGGCGATCAGCTCCTTGATCAGCGTCAGGACCTGCGCCTGGACCATCACGTCGAGCGCGGTGGTGGGCTCGTCGGCGATGATCAGGCGGGGCGAGCAGGCCAGCGCCATCGCGATCATCACGCGCTGCCGCTGTCCGCCGGACAGCTCGTGCGGGTAGCTGCGGGCCCGCCAGGCGGGCAGGCCGACCTGTTCGAGCAGCTCGCCGACGCGCTTGCGGGCGCCGTCCGGCTTGGCCAGGCCGTGCACGAGCAGCGGTTCGGCGATCTGCTCGCCGATCCGGCGCACGGGGTTGAGGCCGTGCTGCGCGCCCTGGAACACGATCGAGGCCTCGGCCCAGCGCACGGCCCGCATGCGTCCCCACTTCATGGTGAGGACGTCGTCGCCGTCGAGCAGGATCCGGCCGCCGACGCGCGTGCTCTTGGGCAGGAGCCTGAGCAGCGCCATGGCCAGCGTCGACTTGCCGGATCCCGACTCGCCGGCGACTCCGAGCGCCGCTCCGGGGTCGAGGGTCAGCGACACGCCGCGCACCGCGGGCACCTCGCCCGACGCGATGCGGTAGGTCACCGACAGGTCGTCCAGTTCGAGGAGACTCATGCCGCCCTCCTGAGCCTTGGGTTCAGCACGGCCTCCAGCGCCCGTCCGACGAGGGTGAACGCCATGACGACCACGAGGATGGCCAGACCGGGGAGGATGATGTACCACCACGCGCCCTCGTTGGCCGCGCCGTAGTCGTAGGAGCCGCGCAGCATGGTGCCCCACGACGTCTTGTTCGCGCTGGCGCCGAGGAAGGCCAGCGTGGACTCGGTGACGATCGCGCTGGCCACCTCCAGCGTCGTGCTGGCCAGCAGCAGCGGCGCCACGTTGGGCAGCACGTGCCGGGTGGTGATGTGCCAGTGGCCGCCGCCGAGCGCCTTGGAGCGTTCGATGTAGGGCCGGGCCTCGACGGCGAAGGTCTGCGCCCTGATCAGCCGGGCGGTGGACGGCCAGGTGGTGACCCCGATCGCCATGATGATGGTGAACGTGCTGCCGCCGAGGATGGCCGCCAGCACCAGCGCGGTCACCAGCGAGGGCAGCACCAGGAACCAGTCGGTGACCCGCATCAGCGCGCCGCCGAGCCAGCCGCCGAAGTGCCCGGCGGCGATGCCGATGACCATGCCGATCACGATGCTGAGCAGGGCGGCGAGGAAGCCGATGAGCAGCGAGGCGCGCGAGCCCCACCAGATCATCAGCAGGATCGACCGGCCCGACTCGTCGGTGCCGAAGGGGAAGTCCAGGCCAGGGGCTTGGAACTTCTCGCCCGGCGCGTCGATGACGCTCGTCACGCCCTCGTCGATGAACAGCGGCGCGACCAGCGCGAGCACCACGGCCACCAGCAGGACGACCATCCCGGCCACCCCGGCGCGGTGCCTGCGGAAGTCGGTCCAGAAGTTGGTCAGCGCCTGCCGCCTGCGCGTGGCAGCGACACTCGTCATGCCGACCTCACCCTCGGGTCGAGAACGTGGTAGAGCAGGTCGGCCAGCGTGTTCATGAGGATCACGGCCACAGTGATGAGCATGAACGTGCCCTGCATGAGCGTGAAGTCGGGGACCCGGACCGCCCGGTAGAACAGCTGCCCGAGGCCCGGCCAGGTGTAGATCGTCTCCACGGTGACCGCGCCGCCGACCACGAAGCCGATGCGCATGAAGACCAGCGTCACCGTGGGCAGCAGGGCGTTGGGCACCGCGTGGCGGCGGCGTACCTCGTCGTCGCGCAGGCCCTTGGCGCGGGCCACCGTGACGTAGTCCTGGCTGACCTCCTCCAGCAACGACGACCGCATGACCAGCAGGTACTGGGCGTAGATCACCGCCACCAGGGTCAGGCACGGCAGCACCATGTGCGAGGCCACGTCGAGCACGTAGGCGAACCCGTCGGGCGCGTCGACGCTCTCGATGCCGCGGAAGGGCAGGATGCCGGGGATCGGGCCGATGCCCACGCCCAGCACCATCATCAGCAGCAGGCCGAGCCAGAACGTCGGCACCGACCACAACACCAGCGACAGACCGGTGGAGAAGCGGTCGAACCGGCTCCCCCGCCGCCATCCGGCCCTGGTGCCCTGCCAGATGCCCAGGCTGACCGCGATGACCAGACCGGTCCCGGCCAGCAGCAGCGTCGGGCCGATGCGCTCGCCGATGAGGTCGAGCACCGGCCGCTTGTACTCGTACGACGTGCCCAGGTCGAGCCTGAGCGTCTTGCCGACGAAGTCGAAGAACTGATCGATCACCGGCTTGTCGAGACCGAGCCGGTGACGTTCCATGTCGAGCTGCGCCGGGGTCATGTTGCGGCCCTGCGCCAGGTTCCGCACCGGATCGCCGGGCAGCAGGCGGAAGACGAAGAACGTCCCGACGATCACCGCGGCGATGCTGAACAGCGCCCCGCCGACCTTCGACAACGCGTACTTCAGCGTGCCGCGGCGGGCGGGGCTGTCCTCACCAGGGCCCGCCGCCTGGACGGCGGCGGGCTCTGCTGCTTCGAGCGGTGTGGTCATTCGCGCTCGTCCGCGACGCTCTTGCGCCGCCTGGTCAGGAAGAAGGCCACGAGGCCGATGACGACCACGCCGCCGACCACGCCGACGATGAGACCGGTGTTGGAGCCGGAGTCGCCGCCCGCGCCGGAGCCGCCCGCCGCGGACGCCTTGACGTCGGCCGTGTAGAACGGCCAGTAGCCGCTGCCGCCGTACAGCAGGCCCTTGTCCTCGGGGATCGGGGTGATGCTGGTGATCCGGTCCTTGCGGTACCCCTCAAGGTCGTTGGGGTAGTAGATCGCGATGACGGGGGCGTCGGTGTAGAGCCGCTCCTCCATCTGCTTGATGAGCTCGGCGCGCTTGGGCCGGTCGAGCTCCTTGAGCTGCTCCTGGTAGAGCTTCTCGAAGGTCGGGTCGCAGTAGAACGACTCGGTGCCGCCGCCCTCGCCGCCCGGCGCCGGCCTGCGGCTGCACAGGTGGGTGGCCAGGATCTCCTCGGGGTCGGGGTTGACCGACCAGCCACTGATCGCGATGTCGAACAGCGCCGTGACGCCGGTCTCCTCGGTGAACTTGCTGGAGTCGAGCTTCTGGGTGGTCAGCGTGATGCCGATCTCCTTCCAGAAGCCGGTCAGGTACTCGGCGAGCTTGTCCTCGATCGGCGTGTCGGTGTGGATGCTGAAGCGGAACTCCAGCTTGCGCTTGCCGTCGGGCATCGTCCGGACGCCGTCGGCGCCCTTCTTGTAGCCGGCGTCGTCGAGGATCTTGTTCGCCTTGGCCACGTCGAAGGTGACCTTCTTCTCGCCCGTGGCCTCCCAGAAGAAGTCCTTGTACATGGGCGGGATGATCGAGCCGTCGGCGGGCTTGGCCAGGCCGCTCTGGACCTCGTCGACCAGCTTCTGCTTGTCGATGGCGAAGTGCAGCGCCTGGCGCACCTTCGGGTCCTTCAGCGCCGGGTGGCCGTCGCCGATGGGCTTGTTGTCGGTGGTCGTGGCGCCGTGGTTGATCTGCAGGTACGCGGCCCGGCGGCCCTGGGTGTTCCACGCCTCGATGTTCGGGTCGTTCTGGATGGCCTGGAACTCCGGCGGCGTCATGCGGCCGAGCAGGTCGATGTCGCCCTTCTTGAGCCCGGCGATGGCGGCCTGCGGGTTGTCATAGAAGATGAACTGGAGCTCGTCGATCTTCGGCTTGCCCCGCCAGTAGTTGGGGTTGGCCTGCAGCTTGACGTACTGGTCCTTCTTCTGCTCGACCGCGATGAACGGGCCGCTGCCCACGGTCGGGTACGTCTCCGCGTCGTAGTTGGCCATGTCGGTGACCTTCTCCCACACATGCTTGGGCATGATCGGGACCGGGTTCTCCAGCATGGACGCCTGCGGGGCCTTGGTCTTGATGACCAGGTCCTGGCCGTTGGCGGTGACGCTCTCGAAGTTCTCCACGGCGGGGCCGTTGGCCGTCTTGGCCGCCTCGTCCGTCATCATCTTGTTGAACGTCCAGGCGGCGTCCTCGGCCGTGACCGGCTGGCCGTCGGACCACTTGGTGTTACGGATCTTGAACGTCCAGGTGAGCCCGTCGTCGGACGTCGTCCACGACTCGGCGAGATCGGGGCTGGGCTGGAGCGTCTTGGAGTCAGGGACGGTGAGGAAGCCGTACATCGTGCGCTGGATCGCGGTGGAGACCAGCCGGACCGCCAGGAACGGGTTCATGGAGTCCATCGCCTGGGTGGCGCCGACGCGTAGGATCTTCTTCCCCGCCGCAGGTTCCTGGGCCTGGGCCGCCGTGGCGCCTTGGCCGGCCACTAACAGCGCGACGCCCAGCACAGCCAGGCGTGCGAACCATTTCCTCATGATGCCTCACCTTCAGGCGGGGGATTCCTGTGTAGATGAAGGCACACCATACGGAGACCGCGTGTCAACGAGTCGCGGAAAATTGTTTCATTCTCGTTTCCTTTTGCGGTGTAAATTTTCAGTAGGCTTGGCACTACCGTGATCGGGTGCCCCGCCTGCCCGTTCTCCTCGCCGCCGTCGCGACCGTCGTGGCCGGGCTCGGCGTCCGGGTGTTGTGGGACGGGCCCGTGCCCAAATACGCCGGTGACGCGCTCTACACCGTACTGATCTACGCGCTCGTCGTGCTGGCGCTGCCGCGGGTGCGGCCGTGGGTCGCCGCGACGGTGTCGGGCGGGCTGAGCTGGGCGATCGAGTTCGCCCAGCTCGGTGAGATCCCGGCAGTCCTGCGGCCGCTGCTGGGCAGCACCTTCAACCCGCCCGACCTGCTCTGGTACGCCGTCGGCGCGGCCGCCGCGTGCGCCGCGCACACCCTGTGGGCCCGGCGCCGATCCCCCTGAGGGGTCAGTGGCAGCCGCCCGAGCCGCAGCACGACCCGGCCTGCGGCAGCAGCTCGCGGCCGCCGCCCAGCTCGTAGCCGGCCTCGACGACGGCCGACTCGATGACGGCCTGGTCGATCGGCGCGCTGCTGGTCACGACCATCTCCTTGGCCGCGAGGTCGACCTCGACGGCCTGGACCCCGTCGACCTTGCCGACCTCGGCCCGCACCGAGCTGACGCAGTGGCCACAGGTCATGCCCTCGACCTGGTACGCGGTGATCACCATGCCCGAACTCCTCTTCTCTAGGCTTCGCGGCCCACTATATACCCCCCCAGGGTAGGGAGTGCATACTTCCCCGGTGTCCGGATAGGGGAGGCGAAAACGAAGGGACAGTCATGTCGAACGGCAAGACCATCGCGTTCCTGGTCGCTCCCGAAGGGGTCGAGCAGGTGGAGCTCACCGAGCCGTGGAAGGCGGTCAAGCAGGCGGGCGGCACGCCCAAGCTGGTCTCCACGTCCTCCGGGAAGATCCAGGCGTTCAACCATCTGGACAAGGCCGACACCTTCACCGTGGACGCCACGGTGGACGACGCCGACCCCGGCGACTTCGACGCCCTGCTGCTCCCCGGGGGCGTCGCCAACCCCGACTTCCTGCGCACGGTGCCGCAGGCGGTCCGGTTCGCGCGCGCCTTCTTCGACGCCGGCAAGCCGGTGGCCGCCATCTGCCACGCCCCCTGGACGCTGGTCGAGGCGGACGTCGTGCGCGGGCGTACGCTCACGTCCTGGCCGAGCCTGCAGACCGACCTGCGCAACGCCGGCGCGACCTGGAAGGACCAGGAGGTCGTGGTCTGCACGGACGGCCCGAACACCCTGGTCACCAGCCGCAAACCGGACGACCTCAAGGCCTTCTGCCAGGCCGCCACGGACGCCTTCTCGGCCTAGCCCGGCAAAACGACCCGAGGCCGGGCCCGCGGCCGCGTCGGCCCGGCCCGAGCCCGGCCCGAGGCCGCCTCGGGCCCTTGGTGGGGTCAGGCGCGCAGGAGGGCCTCGGCGACGCCGCGCACCGAGGCCCTGAGCCGGTCGGCGCCGCCCTCGGCCATCACGTGCCGGGCGAGGTCGGCGTCGAAGGAGGCCAGCAACGTGTGGGCGGCGAACTCGGCGTCGAGCCCCGGCGCCGCCGCCGCGACCAGCCCCGTCACGTGGGCGTGCCACCGCAGATAGGTGGGGTCGCGGTATTTGTCGGCCGCGCAGGCCCGTTCGTGCGCGGCGAACAGCGCCAGGTTGCGCTCGGCCAGCCCGGCCAGCTCGTCCAGGAACGCGAGCAGCCGCTCCCGCGGCGGCGCCCCCGGCCCGAGCGGCGAGCCGGGCGTCTCGATGGCCTCGGCCAGGGCGGCGGCGCGCTCGGCCAGCAGCTCCTGGAACAGGCCGGTCCTGCTGCCGAAGCGGCGGAACACCGTGCCCTTGCCCACCCCGGCCGCCGCGGCCACCCGGTCGAGCGAGATGTGCTCGGCGCCGTGGGCGTCCAGGAGCTCTTCGGCGGCCCGCAGGATCGCCTCCCGGTTGCGGGTCGCGTCTGATCGCACCAAGGCCCCTCCTTGCAAGCGGACTGTCGGTCCCCATAGTATCCCGGCAACGAAGCGGACCGCCGGTCCGCATGATGGCGGGAGGATCTCGTATGCGCGCACTGGTGGTCGGCCCCGGGGCCGTGGGACGGCTCGCCGACGTCCCCGAGCCCGTTCCGGGGGCCGGGCAGGCACTCGTCGAGGTGCGGCGGACGTCGGTCAACTTCAGTGAGTTGCGGCACATGGACCGCCTGCCGGAGGGCGTCGTGCTCGGCTACGACGCCGCGGGGGTGGTGCTGCGGCCCGCCGCCGACGGCACGGGCCCGGCCGAGGGCGCGCGGGTGGCGGCGTTCGGGGCGGGGGCGTGGGCGGAGCGGGCGGCGTTCGACACCGGCTCGCTCGCCGTGGTGCCCGACGGGGTGGACCTGACGGTGGCCGCCGCCCTGCCGATGTCCGGCCTGTCCGCCCTGCGCTCACTACGCGCCGCCGGCGTCTCCCTCGGATCGCGCGTGCTCGTGACGGGGGCGTCCGGCTCGGTCGGGACGCTGGCCGTGCGGCTCGCCAGGCTGGCCGGGGCCCACGTCGTCGCCTCGGTGAGCTCCCCCGCCCGCGCCAAGGCCCTCGGCCCGGACGTGGACGTCGTGACCGCCCTGGACGGCGTGGCCCCCGTGGACGTCGTGATCGAGCTGGTCGGCGGCCCGACCCTGGTGACCGCCTGGGGCCTGCTCAAGCCGGGCGGCAGCCTCCAGAGCGTCGGCTGGGCCGGCGGGCAGCCGGCCGTCTTCCCGCCCGGCTCGACCTTCTCCCTCGGCCCCGCCCGCTCGATGAACTCGTTCGGCGACGTCGGCTCCCCCGGCCCCGACCTGGCCTTCCTGCTCGGCCTCGTGGCCGCGGGCGACCTGACCGTCGAGATCGGCCGCCGCGTGCCCTGGGACCGCCTGGACGAGGCCGCCGCGGCCCAGCTCGACCGCACGGCCACGGGCAAGGTCGTGCTCGACATCGGCCCGGCCGGACACGCTCTCTCCTGACCACATCGAAACTCATCTGTCACGCCTTGTCCCTCGGGAAGAAATGGTCTAGACCTAGACCAAACAGAGCGTCCTCCGCGCCCCCCAGGGAGACCTCATGTCACTCGAAGAGGATTCCAGGCGACTCGCCGAGCTCGGCTACAAGCAGGAGCTGGCCCGGACCTGGAGCGGCTTCTCCAACTTCGCGATCTCCTTCTCCATCATCTCGATCCTCGCCGGCTGCTTCACGACCTTCGGGCAGGCCTGGAACAACGGCGGCCCCATCGCCATCTCGTGGGGCTGGCCGCTGATCTCCGCGTTCATCCTGATCATCGGTTTCTGCATGTCGGAGCTGGTCTCGGCGTTCCCGACGGCGGGCGGCATCTACTGGTGGGCCGCCACCATGGGCAAGCCGATCCACGGCTGGTTCACCGGCTGGCTCAACCTGATCGGCCTCATCGCGGTCACCGCGTCGGTCGACTACGGCTGCGCCACGTTCCTCAACATCACGATCAGCCGCCTGACCGGCGGCGCGTGGGAGGGGACGCTCCCCCAGGCGTTCCTGCTGTTCGTGATCATCCTCATCCTGCACGCGCTCATCAACATCTTCAGCCACCGGCTCATCTCGCTGCTGCAGAACATCAGCGTGTGGTGGCACGTCGCGGGCGCGGTCGTCATCGTGGCGATCCTGGTGTTCGCGCCGTCCGAGCACCAGTCGCTCGGCTTCGTGTTCGGCGGCACGATCAACAACTCCGGCTTCGGCGACGGCGGCGTGCCCTTCTGGCTGTACGTGCTGCCGCTCGGCTTCCTGCTCACCCAGTACACGATCACCGGGTTCGACGCCTGCGCCCACGTGTCGGAGGAGACGCAGGGCGCGGCCAGGACGGCCGCCCGCGGCCTGTGGCAGTCGATCTTCTACTCGGCGATCGGCGGCTGGATCCTGCTGCTGGCGTTCCTGTTCGCCGCGACCAACGTGGACGAGATCAACAAGCAGTCCGGCTTCGTCGGCGCCATCTTCGAGACCGCGCTCTCCTCCCCGCTGGCCACCGCGATCTTCGCGATCTCCACGATCGGCCAGTTCTTCTGCGGGATGAGCTGCGTGACCTCGATGTCGCGCATGACGTACGCGTTCTCGCGCGACGGCGCGGTGCCCGGCTGGCGGCTGTGGTCGAAGGTGGACCGCAACCGCACCCCGGTCAACGCGATCCTGGCCGGCTGCCTCATCGCCGCCCTGATCACCCTGCCCGCCCTGTACGCCCCGGCCGGCTCGACGACCCCGGTCGCCTTCTACGCCGTCGTGTCGATCGCGGTCATCGGCCTCTACCTGGCGTTCCTCATCCCGATCTGGCTGCGCCTGCGCATGGGCGACGCCTTCCGTCCCGGCCCGTGGACGCTCGGCCGCAAGTACCGGGTGCTGGGCTGGATCGCCTGCGTCGAGATCGTCATCGTGTCGATCTACTTCGTCATGCCGTTCTCCCCGGCCGGCGTCCCGGGCAACAAGGACTTCACCTGGACGTCGGTCAACTACGCGCCGATCGCGGTCGGCGTCGTGCTGATCGGCATCTGGTTGTGGTGGAGCCTGTCGGCCAAGCACTGGTTCACCGGCCCGCGCCGCACGATCGACGAGGTGCCGATCTCCTGAGCACCCTCTGGGCGGGCACGGCCGATCCGGCCGTGCCCGCCCCTTTTTGCTGCTTGACACCGCCTGGCTAAAGGCTTTAGCTTTAGGGCTATAAGAGTTAGCCGAGAGGGGTTGGACATGACGGAGTTCCTGGCGGTCGAGGGTGGACAGCTCGCCTACGAGGTGACCGGCGAAGGGCCGCTGATGGTGCTGGCGCACGGCATGGGCGTCGGGCGGCAGTCGTTCAGGTTCCTGGTGCCCGAGCTGGTGGCGGCGGGTTTCCGGGTGGCGACCACCGACCTGCGCGGCCATGGCGAGTCCAGCCGCGACTGGCCCTCCTACACCCGCACCGACGTCGCGGGCGACCTGCTCGCGCTGGTCCGCCACCTGGGCGGCCCGGCGGTCCTGGTGGGCCACTCGTTCGCGGGCGGGGCCGTCACGATCGCCGCCGCGCAGGCGCCCGAGCTGGTCAGCGCCGTGGTGGAGATCGGCCCGTTCACCCGGGTGCAGAAGATCGACGGCGGCGGCCTGCTGCGCAACGCCCGCCATCGCAAGGGGGCCATGCTGCTGCTCGGCGCGGCGCTCCTGCGCAGCATCGGCCTGTGGAAGAAGTACCTCGACCACGCCATGCCGGGCGTCAAGCCCGCCGACCACGCGGAGCACATCGCGGCGCTCGAAGCCGACCTGCGCCGGCCCGGCCGGATGGCCGTGGTCTCCAAGATGGGCCAGGTGCCCCCCACCGACGCCGGCGCGCGGCTTCCCGACCTGACCCGCGACGTCCTGGTCGTGATGGGCACGCTCGACCCCGACTGGGCCGACCCGCGCGCCGAGGCGGAGGGCGTCGTGGCCGCCATGCCCGCCGGGCGCGGCCGGATCGCCATGATCGAGGGCGCGGGCCACTACCCGCACGCCCAGTTCCCGGCCCAGGTGGCCGCCGAGGTGCTGGCGTTCGTCAAGGGGCGCGTGCATGCCTAGGGCGGCGTTGTCCCGGGACACGGTCGTCGACCTGGCGGTGTGCCTGGTGGACGAGAACGGGCCCGAGGCCCTGACGCTCTCGGCGCTGGCGGCCCGCGCCGGGGTCGCGACGCCGTCGTTGTACAAGCACGTGCGCAACCTGGCCGAGCTGCGCGAGCTGCTGTCGGTGCGGATCACCGACGAGATCACCGACGAACTGGCCCAGGCGGTGCTGGGCCGTTCCCGCGACGAGGCCGTCGGCGCGCTCATGGACGCCTGGCGCGCCTACGTCACCCGCCACCCGCACCGCTACGCGATGGTCATCCAGCAGCCGCACCCCGGCATGCGGGCGTCGGGCGAGCGCCTGATGGGCATCATGCTCGCGGCGCTGCGCGGCTACGGGCTGGAAGGCTCCGACGCGATCCACGCGGCCCGCTGCCTGCGCGCGACGGCGCACGGGTTCGCGGTGCTGGAGGCGTCGGGCGGGTTCGGCCTGCCCGAGCGGCTCGACGAGAGCTACGACCTGCTCAAGCACATGGTCGTGGCCGGGCTGACCACGCCCCGCTGAGCGGTCAGGACGCCTCGAAGGCGGCGGCCACGGCGGGCCGCACGTCCTGCATGGTGATGTCGCCCAGCTCGCGCTTGAGCGAGGTCATGTCCACGTCGGGCATGCCGCAGGCCACCGCCCAGTTCCAGGGCGTGAGGTCGCCGTCGACGTTGAGCGCGAACCCGTGGCTGGTGACGCCTCTGCTCTGGCGCATGCCGATCGAGATGATCTTGCGGCCGGTCGCGGACGTCCAGACGCCGGTCAGCAGCTCCGAGCCCGGCGGGGTGTCACGCCGCTCGGCGGGCAGGCCGAGCTTGCCCAGCGCCTCGACCAGGCGCAGCTCCACCTCCCGCACGTAGTCGACGATTCCCTCGTCCTCGCCGAGCTTGACGATGAGATAGCCCACGAGCTGGCCGGGGCCGTGGTAGGTGAGCTGCCCGCCGCGCCCGGTCTCCAGCACGGGGATGCCGCGCGCGGGGTCGGGCAGGTGCTCGGCGGGGGTGCGCCGGCCGACGGTGTAGACGGGCGGGTGGCTGAGCAGCCAGAGCGTGTCCGGCCGTTCGTCGCGCTGGCGCTGCCCGACGAGGTCGGTCATGCGCTCCATCGCCGTGTCGTAGTCGACCAGATCGTCCTGCAGAAGTGTCAGCGGCCTTGCCCTCATTCTTCGAGGATAAGACGCATCCCGGACACCAGCGCACGCAGCCCGAACTCGAAGTCGCCGTCGGGGTCCTCCACCGGCCGCGCGTCGAGCGGCACGGCGGGGCCGCGCTCGTCGATCGCCGAGCCGAGGGCGAACCTGCCGACCGCGATCAGCGCCCTGACCGCCTGCTCGCCGGTGAAACCCGCCTCGGTCAGCGGCCTGATGAGCGCCGGGAGCTCGGCCAGCCGGCGCGGCGTGGGCCGGGACCCGGCGTGCACGAGCGCGCCGTCCCGGTACGACAGCAGCGTGCCGCGGATCGCCCGGCCGCGGGACATGAGCCAGTTGTCCCATTCCTGACCCGGTTCGGGCACGTCAAGACGCTCCAGCGTGTCGGCGAGCATCTCCTCGGCCATCTCGTCGAGCAGCTCCTGCTTGTTCTTGAAGTGCCAGTAGAGGGCCGGCTGCTTCACGCCCAGCTCGTCGGCCAGCCTGCGGGTGGTCAGCCCGTCGATGCCCACCTCGTTGAGCAGCCGCAGGGCCGCGCGTACCGCCGTCCGCCGTTCCACGCTTGACAACTTATCAAAGATAAGGCTTTATCACTGATAAGCACTTATCGTCGATAAGGAGACGTGGATGGACGTCGTCATCGCCGGGGCCGGGCCGGTCGGGCTGATGCTGGCCTGCGAGCTGCGCCTGCGCGGCGTGCGCACCCTCGTGCTCGAACGGCTCGCCGCCCCCACCGGCCTGTCCAGGGCGCTCAACCTGCACCCCCGCTCGGTCGACACCTTCGCCATGCGCGGGCTGCTCGACCGGCTCGGCGACGCGCCCCGCCTGGACCTGCAGCACTTCGCCGGCATGCGGGTGCTCGACCTGACGGCCACGCGGACCCCGCACCCGTACGGGCTGCTGGTCCCGCAGTCGCGGGTGGAGGAGATCCTGGAGGCGCGGGCGCTGGAACTGGGCGCGGAGATCGTCCGGGGCCGGGCGGTGACCGGCCTGAGGCAGGACGGGTCGGGCGTGACGGTCGAGACCGGCGACGGCACGGCGTACCGGGCGGGCTGGCTCGTCGGCTGCGACGGCGGCCGGAGCACGGTGCGCAAGCTGGCCGGGATCGCCTTCCCCGGCACCCCCGCCACCCTGGCCGCCTACGTCGGCGACGTCACGGTGACCGGCGGCACGCCGACCGGCTGGGTCCGCACCGGCCACGGCCTGTTCCAGTGGCCGTTCGTCCGGCCCGACGGCACGACCAGGATCCTGACCGTCGACCACGGCCGGGTGCACCCGGACAGGGACGCGCCCGTGACGATCGAGGAGTTCGCGGCCAGCGTGCGCCGGCACCTCGGCGACGCCGCCCCCGAGATCACCGGGGCGACCTGGCTGTCCCGCTTCTCCGACGCGGCCAGGCAGACCGAGCGCTACCGGGCCGGCCGGGTGTTCCTGGCCGGCGACGCGGCCCACGTGCACATGCCGTTCGGCGGCCAGGGGATGAACACCGGCCTCCAGGACGCCGTCAACCTGGGCTGGAAACTGGCCCTGGCGGTGCGCGGGACGGCCCCGGCCGGGCTGCTCGACAGCTACCACGCCGAACGGCACCCGGTGGCCGCCGCCGTGCTGGCCAACACCCTGCAACAGGTCGAGCTGGCCGCGCCGGACGCCGGGACGACCCGGCTGCGCGACCTGTTCGCCCAGCTCATGACCGTCCCCGAGGCCAACAGGATGCTGGCCGAGGACGTGAGCGCGGTGTCGGTGCGGTACGCGACGGGCCCGAACCCGCTGGTCGGCGCCTTCATGCCCGAGGGCCGGCGGCTCGACGACGGGCGCGGGCTGCTCGTCACCTCCGACCCGGCCCTGCTCGCCTCGGGGGCGCGCTGGGCCGATCGGGTGGACGTGGCGCCCGGCGACCGCGGGCTGCTGGTGCGGCCCGACGGTTACGTGGCCTGGGCCGAACCCTGCGCGGAGCCCGCCGAGGCGGCGCTCACGCGGTGGTTCGGCGAGCCGGCGGACGCGTCAGTGGGAGTAGCCCCTCGGCTCCTCCGGGACGAGGATCCACATGGCGACGTAGACCACCCAGAGCGGCCCGGGGATGAGCGACAGCAGCAGCCAGAGGATGCGGACGAGGGTCGGGGGCAGGCCCATCTTGTCGGCGAGCCCGCCGCAGACGCCGGCCAGAATCCTGTGCTCCCTTGAGCGGTACATGCTGTTCCTCCGTGTCGTGATGACCTACCGGTAAAACGGACAGCAGTGCCGCCGATATCCCGCTAGGGACCCTGAGAAAACCCTGTAAGGGTCAGCCACTCATGAGCCATGCCCAGATGTTCCCTGGTCAGTCCATGTCTGGGATCGACGTGGATCAACAGGAAATTCTCCAGACCCTGATCGACCCTGAGGTACTGCTCGTCCTGCGCCCACACCTGGTCGTCGAACCACACGAACGGCCGCCGCCCGGCGTACGCGGCGACGTGCGGCGTCTTGAACATCTCGCCGTGCTCGGTACGGGTCCGCTCGGGGCCCATGGCGATGACCGGGAGCGTGGGCAGGCCGATCCTGGGAGAGATCCACTCGTTGGCGTGCTGCTCCCAGGTGGTGGCCCAGACCAGCTCGGCGCCCGTGGTCAGGGCCAGGTCGAGCAGCCGGCGGCCGTGGCGGGGGTTGAGGTGCACGGTGTAGACCTCGGTGCCGATCGTGCAGCGGTAGCGCCGGAAGTCGGGCGTCGGGCGGCCCATCGGGTTGAGCACGCCGTCGACGTCGAGCAGCAGCAGGGGTTTCACCTCGCCGCTCCGGCCCGGTGCTCCTGGGGGCTGACGCCGCGTACGCGCTTGAAGGCCGCGCTGAGCGCGAACGGGCTGCCGTAGCCGACCTTCCTGGCCACCGAGCCGATCGTGGCGTCGGGCTCGCGCAGCAGGTCGGCGGCGAGCGCGAGCCGCCAGTCGGTGAGGAAGGACATCGGCGGCTCCCCCACCAGGTCGGTGAACCGCCTGGCCAGCGCCGCCCTGGAGACCCCCACCTCGGTGGCGAGGGCGGCGACCGTCCAGGGGTGGGCGGGGTTGTTGTGCAACATCCGCATCGCCCTGCCCACGATCGGGTCGCCCATCGCGCGGTACCAGGCGGGCGCCTCGTGTGTGGCGAACCACGACCGCAGCACGGCGATCAGCAGCAGGTCGAGCAGCCGGTCGAGCACCGCGGACTGACCCGGGTCGTCCTTGACGATCTCGGCGCCGAGCAGCGCGATGACCGGCCCGCCGGGCTGCACGAGGAGCTGGGGCAGCGCGTCGAGCAGGCGCCTGCTGACCTCGCCCTCCAGCGTGTACGTGCCGGTGATCAGCACGGTGCCGCCCGCCGGGTCGTTGCCCCAGGTGCGCACGCCGAGGTCCATCGACTGGTACAGCGACTCGCCGTCGAGGGTGGTGCAGCGCTGGCCGGGGTGGATGACGATCTGCGGCGCGGTGCCGGGGGCGTCGGCCACCACGTACGGCTCCGGTCCCCGCAGGATGGCCACCTGCCCGGGTTCGAGGCGGGCCGGCTCGCCCTTGTCCGGCAGCACCCACGCCTCACCGGACACCAGGGCCACCAGGGTGAGCGGGGCCTCGTCCTGGATGCGCATCGACCACGGCGGGTCGAGGATGGACCGGAGCAGGAAGGCGCTCCGCGCTCTCGGTCCGTCGAGCAATGCCGCGAGCTGATCCATGGGCTAGACGATCGCATATGGCAACGCGCTTCTCAACCATGGAGAGTCTTATGGGTATGACGGCTTACTGGATGCATGACGATTTTGGTTCTGGGCGGAACCGGCAAGACCGGCCGCCGTGTCGCTGACCGGCTCACCTCTCTCGGCCTTCCCGTGCGGATCGGCTCCCGCTCGGCCACGCCGTCCTTCGACTGGGCGGACCGCTCCACCTGGGCCGCCGCGCTCGACGGCGTCGAGTCCGTGTACGTGGCCTACTACCCCGACCTGGCGTTGCCCGGCGCGTACGAGGACGTCCTGGAGCTCACCCGGCTCGCCGCGGACGCCGGGGTGCGGCGGCTGGTGCTGCTGTCGGGCCGGGGCGAGCCGGGCGCCGAGGCGAGCGAGCGGACCGTGCGGGAGTCCGGCCTCGACTGGACGATCGTGCGCTGCGGCTGGTTCATGCAGAACTTCAGCGAGGGCTTCCTGCTCGACCAGGTCCTCGACGGCGTGCTCGCGATCCCGGTGGCCGACGTGCCCGAGCCGTTCGTGGACGCCGACGACATCGCCGACGTGGCCGTGGCCGCCCTCACCCAGGACGGCCACGCGGGCCGCCTGTACGAGCTCACCGGCCCGAGGCTGCTGACGTTCGCCGACGCGGCGGCCGAGCTGTCGAAGGCCACGGGCCGCACGATCACCTCCATCGAGGTCACGCCGGAGGAGTACGTGGCCGGGGCCGTGGCGGCGGGCGTGCCGAAGGAGGAGGCCGAGGGCCTGACCGGGCTGTTCACCGAGGTGCTCGACGGCCGCAACGCCCACGTGACGGACGGCGTCCGGGAGGCGCTGGGCCGTCCGGCCCGCGACTTCGCCGACTACGCCAGTGCGAACGCCACGGCGTGGGCCGGACGCTGAGGACGGGCCGGCTCTCCCCCGGCCCGCTCAACCTGCTGGGCGGGCAACTGCGCGGCCCCCGTTTCCGCTAACCTCACCCTGGTCACTCCCGTAACCGGAAGGTGTAGTCGTGATCGGCTGGCTCGAAGCGGTGGTGCTGGGGCTCATCCAGGGGCTCACGGAGTTCCTGCCGATCTCCTCCAGCGCCCACATCCGTGTGGTCTCGGCCTTCTTCGGCTGGCAGGACCCGGGGGCGGCCTTCACGGCGGTCATCCAGCTCGGCACCGAGGCCGCGGTGCTCATCTACTTCCGCAAGGAACTGTGGGAGATCATCTCCACCTGGGTACGCTCGCTGTTCGACCGGGAGCTGCGCGGCCACTGGGCGGCCCGGATGGGCTGGTACGTCATCGTCGGCACGCTCCCGATCGGCGTGCTGGGCCTGGTGTTCAAGGACCAGATCGAGACCGTCTTCCGCGACCTGCGGCTGGTGGGCACGACGCTGATCGTCTTCGGCTGCATCCTGTGGTTCGCCGACCGCACCGCGCGCAACAAGCTGACGCTGGAGAAGCACCTCAGCTTCACCCACGCCATCGTCTACGGCTTCGCGCAGGCGCTGGCCCTCATCCCGGGCGTCTCCCGCTCGGGCGGCACGATCACGGCGGGCCTGCTGCTCGACTACCGCCGCGAGGACGCCGCCAAATACTCGTTCCTGCTGGCCATCCCCGCCGTGCTGGCCTCCGGGGCGTTCGAGCTGAAGGACATCGGCGAGGGGCAGGCCCCCGCGTGGGGGCCCACCATCCTGGCGACGCTGATCTCGTTCGCCGTCGGCTACGCGGCGGTGGCCTGGTTCCTGAAGTACATCAGCACCCACCGGTTCACCGCGTTCGTGATCTACCGCATCCTGCTCGGCTTCTTCGTCATCCTGGCGGTCACCCTGGGCTGGATCCCGGCCTAGGCCGACACGGCCGTCCGGTCGACGGCGGGCGAGGGGTAGTAGGCCGCCCACGCCTCGTCGCCCATGCGCAGCACCTTCAGGCCGGTCCAGCCGAGGCCGGCGACGGGCAGGGCCCAGAACAGCACGGTCACGGGGCCGTACTCGACGGGGAAGGAGACGACGTACCCGACGAAGACCAGCAGCGGCACCCACCAGCCGACGAACCCGGCCCGCCACACGGCGACGACCAGCAGCGGCAGGCCCAGCACGGCGAAGAACATCCACGGCATCTGGAAGCCGAAGATCACGCCGGGCAGGTTCAGCATCTCGTCGAGGATCTTCTGCGCCTGCTCCGGCGGGTTGTGCCGGCCCAGCCACCACTCGACGGGGTCGATCATCAGCAGGGCCGACGTCGAGATGTAGCCGATGGCCGTCGCCGCCCCGGCGATGTGGCCGAGCACGGTGGCCTTGCGCCTGGTGAGGTGCACCAGGGCGATGGCCGCCAGGCCCATGAGCATCCAGCTCCAGTGGTAGAGCGCCGACTCGGCCTGGGCCAGCGCGGGGTTGTCGCCGTAGCTGACCGCCTCGCGGGAGTCGCCCCACGTGCCGGGGTCGATGACGACGGCCACGAACTGCAGGAGCGGGGCCGCGATGAGCAACGTGCCCGCCGCGACGCGGCGGAAGGTCACCTGGTTCCTGAACATGGCGGCGACGGTACGTGCCGCCGCCGCCACCCGTCGTCCGCCTGCGGGGCGACCGCAGGTCACCTCCGAGGCGGAGAAGATCAGACGGCCACCGGCGTGCGCGGGGCGGCGGAGGCCGGCTGCGCCCGGCGGCCGGGCAGGGCGAGCAGGACCAGGCCGAGCAGCGCCCACAGGGCCAGCACCCCGACCGGCGTCCACAGGGCGGCCCCGCCGAAGAACACCGTGTTGCGCACCGCCTCGGCGGCCGGGCCCACGGGCAGGACGCTGCCGACGGCGGCGTACCACTCGGGGATGTAACGGGCGCCGAGCGGCCCGCCGCTGGCCGGGAGCCCGATCGGGACGAACAGCAGCGCCGCCACCCCGACCCCCGGCGTGCCGATGACCTTGACCAGCCCAGCGACCACCAGGCCGACCGCCAGCGCGATGCCCGCCGAGACCGCCACCAGCGGGCCGAAGCTGCCCGGCAGCGCGCCGAACACCACGTCGGCCAGCCACGCGACGGCCGTGCCCGCCACCAGCGCGCCCGCGGCCAGGACGCCCGTCCGCGCCGCCGCGCCCAGGCCCGGCGCGACCCGGGCGAGCAGCACGGCCAGCGCGATCCCCGGCAGGAGCACGCTGAGCACGTAGAACATGCCGGAGATGCCGCCGGCGTCACCGGGCGGCAGCGGGACGGCGTCCTCGACCTCCAGGGTGCGGCCCTGCGCCTGCGCGGCCCCCTGGAAGGCGGCGGTGATCACCGTGGCGCCGGTGCGGCCGCCCGCGCTCGCCACCACCAGCCTGCCCTCTCCCGGGACGAGCACGGCGTCCACCTCCCGCTCCAGCAGCGCGGCCCGCGCGGCCTCGGCCGACCCGTACGGGCTCAGCGTGAACGCCCCCGGCCGCCGCCCGTCGATGCCGCTCTGGAGCTGCCGCACCTGCCCGGCGGGCGCGACGACGGCGACGGCCGCGCTGCTGAAGGAGCTGCTGGGCCGGGAGCTGCTCGCCCCGATCGCCCGCCGGCTGCCCGGCGCCCATCCCGAGGTCCGCGCGCTGCTGGCGGCCTCGCAGCTGCTCGGCCTGGCCATGATCCGCTACATGCTGAGGCTCGACCCGCTGGCCTCGCTGCCCGCCGGCCAGGTCGCGGCCCTGACCGCGCCCAACGTCCAGCGTTACCTGACGGGCACGCTCTCGCTCGACGACATCGCCGCCGCCCGGGGGTAGGTCGCCAGGGTGAACAGCAGCGCCGCCACGCCGAGCCCGGTGGCCAGCACGACCACCCCGGCCCTGCCGTAGGCGTCCAGGGCCACGCCGCCCGCGATGCCGGCCGCGAACAGGCCGACGTACTGGGCGGACGACAGCAGGCCGAGCCCGATGGGCACGTTGTCCGGCACCGCGGCCACCGTCCTGAACTGCTGGGCCGGCGCGACCAGCCAGCCGAGCGCGCCCCACAGCAGCGCCCAGACCAGCGCGATCGGCATGGCCAGGTTCGCGACGGGGATCAGGGCCAGGAAGACCGTGGAGGCGGCCAGGCCGATCAGCACCATCCGGCGCGGCCCGTAGGCGTCGGTGAGGCGCCCGCCGAGCTGGTTGCCCACGATGCCGCCGAGCCCCCACGCCCACAATACGGCCGGCAGCGGCAGGTCGAACAGCGACCCGATGTAGGTGTAGGCGGTGAACCCGGCGCCGAACATCAGCAGCTGGGTGACCAGCACCACCAGCACCCGCCGGTCGGCCAGGGGCGCGAACCGCTCGCCGAGCCGTCCCGACACGGCGACCCGCACGTCCGGCACGAGCGCCGCCACCCCGGCGAAGCCGATCACGCCCAGCCCGACGACCAGCCACATCGTGGCCCGCCAGCCCGAGACCGAGCCCAGCCAGGTGCCCAGCGGCACGCCGACGGCCGAGGAGACGCTCAGCCCGCCCATCACCAGCGCCAGCGCCCGCCCGCGCCGCTCGGGCGAGGTCAGCGCGTTGGCCACGCCCGAGGCGGTCGGGGTGAACATCGCCGCCCCGGCCGCGGCCACCACCCGCGTGGCCATGACCAGCGGGTACGTCGGAGCCAACGCGGTCAGCACGTTGCCCGCGACGAACACGGCCAGCGCCAGCAGCAGCAGCCGCTTGCGCGACAGCCGGGCGGTGAGCGCGGCCAGCAACGGGGACAGCAGCGCGTACGCCAGGGCGAACACGGTCATGAGCTGCCCGGCGGCGGACGTGGAGATCCCGAGGTCCGCGGAGATGGGGGTGAGCAGCCCGGCGGTGACGAACATGCCAGTACCGATGGCGAAATTTCCGGCAGCAAGGGGGTAGAGCCGGGAACTCATGGAACCTCCAGCCAATTAGTTGGACGGGCATCAAACTGTCATTACAGTTGGATAGTTGTCAAACAATCAGAGCGAGGTAGGGTGCCACCATGCGCCTGCTACCGCACCCCGCGAAGGAGGACATCCAGCTCACCGAGGTCCTGCGTGCGCTCGCCGACCCCGTCCGGCTGGAGATCGTGGTCCGCCTGGCCACCCTGGGCGAGATGACGTGCACCGCCGCGGGCGACCATCTCGGCGTCCACAAGTCGACGGCGTCCCACCACTACCGCTCGCTGCGCGAGGCCGGCGTGATCGTCTCCAAGCAGGAGGGCCGGCTCAAGTACATCAGCCTGCGCCGCGGCGACCTCGACGAACGTTTCCCCGGCCTGCTCGACTCCGTGTTGTCGGCCTCGCATGCCCCCGCCTGACCGGCTGCCGATCCACGACGCGCTCCCCGAGCTGCTCGCCACGCTGGAGCGCCACGGCACGGCGGTGCTCACCGCGCCGCCCGGCACGGGCAAGACCACGGTCGTGCCCCTGGCGCTGGCCGAAACCGGGCTGCGGGTGCTGGTCGCCGAGCCCCGGCGGCTGGCCGTGCGCGCGGCGGCCCGGCGCATGGGCGTCAGCTACACGATCCGCGGCGAGCGGCACACCGGGGCCAACCCCATGGTCGAGGTCGTCACCACCGGCGTGCTGCTCCAGCGGCTCCAGCGCGACCAGGAGCTCGCCGGGGTCGACGCGGTCGTGCTCGACGAGTGCCACGAACGCCATCTCGACGCCGACACCGCCCTCGCGTTCCTGCTCGACGTGCGCGAGACGCTCCGCCCCGACCTGCGGCTGCTGGCCACCTCGGCCACCGCCGACGCGGCCCCCTGGTCACAGCTGATCGGCGGGCCCGTGGTGGCCGCCTCGGGGACGGCCCATCCCGTGGAGACCGTGTGGGCGCCGCCGGAACGTCCGGTCGCGCCGCCCCACGGCCTGCGCGTCGATCCGGCGCTGCTGTCGCACGTGGCCTCGGTCGTCCGGCGGGCGTACGCCGAGCGCGACGGCGACGTGCTGTGCTTCCTGCCCGGTGTGGGGGAGATCGCCCGGGTCGCCGGGATGCTGGGCGACCTCGACGTGCTCCAGGTGCACGGTCAGGCGCCGGCGCGCGTCCAGGACGCCGTCCTGTCGCCCGGGGCCGGCCGCCGGGTCGTGCTGGCCACGTCGGTGGCCGAGTCGAGCCTGACGGTGCCGGGCGTCCGCGTGGTGGTGGACTCGGGGCTGGCCCGCGAACCCCGTACCGACCACGCCAGGGGGCTCGGCTCGCTCACCACGGTCAGGGTCTCGAAGGCGTCCGCCGACCAGCGGGCCGGCCGCGCCGGGCGGGAGGCCCCCGGGGCCGTGTACCGCTGCTGGACGGCGGCCGAGCACGAACGCCTGGCCGACCACGCGCGGCCGGAGATCGCGCTGGCCGACCTGACCGGGTTCGCCCTCCAGGCGGCCTGCTGGGGCGACGCGGACGCGGCCGGCCTCGCCCTCCTCGACCGGCCGCCGCCCGCCGCGATGGCGGCCGCCGTCCGCACGCTTGAGGCGCTGGGCGCGCTGGAGGCCGGCCGGGTGACCGGTCGCGGGCGGCGCATGGCGCTCGCCGGCGTGCATCCCCGCCTGGCCAGGGCCCTGCTCGACCTCGGCCCGCGGGCCGCCGAGGTGGTGGCGCTGCTGTCGGAGCAGCTGCCCAGGGACGCGGGCGACGACCTCGCGGAGGTCTGGCGTGCGGCCCGCAGCGGCGGCACCGGCTTCGCGGCCCGCTGGCGTCAGGAGACCAGGCGCCTCGCCCGCGCCTCCGGCCAGGGGCCGGACGGGCGAGAGGTGGGTGACGACGCGCTGGCCGGCATGGCGGTGGCGCTGGCGTTCCCGGAACGGGTGGCGCGGCGGCGCGGCGGCGGCTATCTCATGGCGTCGGGCACGCAGGCCCAGCTCGCCGAGGGCTCCAGGCTGTCCACCGCGCCGTGGCTGGCGATCGCCGTCGCCGACCGGCCCACGGGCTCGGCCTCGGCCCGGGTGCGCCAGGCCGTGGTGATCGACGAGGAGATCGCCCGGCTGGCCCTGCCCGTCACGGTCGAGGAGGAGGTCGCCTGGCGGGTGCCGCCGGGCGAGCGGCGCGGCGACGTGTCGGCCCGCGTGGTCGAGCGCCTGGGCGCGATCGAGCTGTCCGCCACGCCGCTCAAGGACGCCGACGTGCGCCCCGCCATCCTGCACGGCCTGCGCACCGAAGACCTCCTGACCTGGACGAGACAGGCGAAGGACCTCAAGGACCGCCTGACCTTCGCCCACCGCGCGCTCGGCCCCCCGTGGCCCGCCACCGACGACCTGATCGCCCTGGCCGACCAGTGGCTGGAGCCGGAGCTGTCCAGGGCCCGCCGCCGTGCCGACGTCGAACGCATCGACGTGGCCGCCGCCCTGCGCCGCCTGATCCCGTGGAGCGAGCGCCTGGAGAACGTGGCCCCCGAACGCGTCGAGGTGCCCAGCGGCTCGCAGATCAGGATCGACTACTCCGGCGAGCAGCCGGTGCTCGCGGTGAAGCTGCAGGAGCTGTTCGGCTGGCAGGAGACGCCGCGGATCGCCGGCGTCCCCCTGCTGGTCCACCTGCTGTCCCCGGCGGGCCGTCCGGTGGCGGTGACCGCGGACCTGGCCTCGTTCTGGCGCGAGGGCTACCGGTCCGTACGGGCCGAGCTGAGAGGCCGCTACCCTAAGCACCCATGGCCGGAGGATCCGCTCACCGCGCCGCCGACCCGCCGCGTCAACCGGAGCAGACCTTGATCGACGAAGCCGTCCGCGACAACGCCGCCTGGTGCGACACGATGTGCCGGGCGCACGGCCGTCCCGGCGTCTTCGGGCCGCTCGCCTGGACCAACCCGGCCAGGACGCCCGTCCTGTACCCCGACGCCGTCACGCTCTCCCCCGACGCCAGGCCGGCCGACGTGCTCGGCCACATCGACGCGGGTTCGGGCGCCTCGGTCAAGGACAGCTTCGGCACGCTCGACCTGCCGGGCTTCGACGTGCTGTTCACCGCCCAGTGGATCGCCCGGCCCGCACCCGGCGCGCCCGAACGTCCCCTCCGGGCGGCCACCGGCGACCCGATCGTGTGGGAGGTGGCCGCCGATCCCAGGGCGCTGGCGGAGTGGGCGCAGGCGTGCTTCTCCGGCGGCGCGCCCGGCCTGTTCCCGCCCGCGCTGCTCGACGAGCCGCATGTGCGGCTGGTGTGCGGCCGCATCGGGGCCGACGTGGTCTGCGGCGCGGCGCTCAGCGCGAGCGGCACGGTGACGGGCGTCTCGAACGTCTTCGCCTCGGGCTGCGACGAGTCCGCCGCCTGGGAGGGCACGGTGGCGATGGCGGCCGAGCTGTTCCCCGGCCGCCCGCTGGTCGGCTACGAGAGCGACCCGTCGGCCGCCCTCGCCCACGGCTTCACCACCCTCGGCCCCCTCCGCATCCTGCTCAAGCCCTGACAGACCGGGCGCGATCAGTCCGTCAGGTCGGCCACCGTCAAACCGGTGCGGACCGGATGGGCCGCCTCGCCCACCCCCATGTCCTTGAACCCGCTCGACGTGCCCACGCACACCACCGGCCCGTCGAAGTCCCGGCGCAGCTTCCGGTAGCCCGCCAGGCCCGCCGCCCCCGACAGCTCCTGCCATATGCCCTGCCGCGCCAGGTCGCGCTGGGCGGCGCGCATCTCGTCGTCCGTCACGAGCACCGCCTCGCCGCCGCTGTCGCGCACCGCCAGCACGCCCCGGTGGCCGCCGACCGACCCCGCGATCCCGTAGGCCCGGCTGGCCCCCAGCTCGACGACCGCCGCGGGTGAGCCCTCGGCCAGGGCCCGCGCGTTGGGGCCGCCCGCGGCCGGCTCGCAGGAGAACATCCGCGGCACGTCCCCGGCCAGGCCGAGCAGCCGCAGCTCGGTGAAGCCCTTCCACGTCCCGAACAGCAGCTCGGCGTACCCGGTGGGCGCGAAGACCGCCGCGGGCACCCGTCCGAGCTGGAGGAACAGCTCGTACGCGATCGTCTTGTAGCCCTCCGGGCCGAACGGGTGGCCGGTGTGGGTCACGGTCTGGTTGCTGACCGGGTGGTAGCCCAGCCGGTCCACGACCTCCCGCAGCAGCGGCCACCGCTCCTCCGCCGGCACGGAGAACACCTTGGCCCCGTAGGCCCGCACGAACGCCTGCACGCCGGCCGGCGAGTCCGCCGAGGCCAGCACGATGGCCGGCAGCCCGGCGCGGGCGGCGTACGCGGCGGCCGAGGCGCCGTGGTTGCCGGACGAGGCCACCACCACCCCGGCCGCCCCCTCCGCCAGGGCCGCGCTGACCGCCACCCGGTTCAGCCGGTCCTTGTGCGACCAGGTCGGGTTCTGGGACTCGTCCTTGACGTAGATCCCGTCGAACTCCAGCAGCGGCGTCCCGCCCTCCCCCAGCGTCGGCGCCTCCAGGGACGGCAGCAGCGGCGACCACCGCGCGATGTCCGGCCCCGGCTCCTGGTCGAACAGCCCCTTGTCGACGCCCGCGTAGTCGTAGACGACCTCGACCGGATAGGCGATCTCGGCGGTGCTGGTGCGCGGGCAGCCCCTGGTGAGCGGCGGGGACAGCGGGAACTCGATCGAAGGGTCACCCAGCGAGCGCTGGCGGAGGGCAAGTGAGGATCCGTTCACGCGCATGGAGTTTATATGGCTATCATGGTGATATCACTTCGATAGCAAGGAGTCGCGATGGAACGTCGTGCTTTCCGGGTCAACGGATTCCTCGTCCTGCTTGTCCTCCTCCTGCTGGGCGGCGCGGCGCTGGTCTCGATCAAGACGCTCGGCATAGCCTGGATCGTGCTCTTCGCGCTCGTGGCCTCCGGCTTCACCGTGGTCAACCCCAACGAGGCCAAGGTCGTGCAGTTCCTCGGCCGCTACGTCGGCACGGTCAACGTGGCGGGGCTGCAGTGGGTGACGCCGTTCACCACCAAGCGCCGCATCAGCCTCCGGGTGCGCAACTTCGAGACCGCCAAGCTCAAGGTCAACGACGCCGACGGCAACCCGGTCGAGATCGCCGCGGTGGTGGTCTACAAGGTCACCGACACGGCCAAGGCCGCCTTCTCCGTCGACGACTACGAGGAGTACATCGCGATCCAGTCCGAGGCCGCCGTGCGCCACCTCGCGACCACCCACCCGTACGACTCGCACGAGCCCGAGCGCACCAGCCTGCGCGACGGCGCCGAGGTCGCCGGCGAGCTGACCGCCGAGCTGCGCGAACGCACCGAGCTGGCCGGGATCGAGATCCTGGAGGCCCGCATCACCCACCTGGCCTACGCGCCGGAGATCGCCCAGGCCATGCTGGTGCGCCAGCAGGCCAGCCAGGTGGTGGCCGCCCGCACCAGGATCGTCGAGGGCGCGGTCGGCATGGTCCAGCTCGCGCTCGACCGGCTGGCCGCCGAGGGGGTCGTGGAGCTCGACGAGGAGCGCAAGGCCCAGATGGTCTCCAACCTCCTGGTCGTCCTGTGCGGCGACCGGGCGACCCAGCCGGTGGTGAACGCCGGCAGTCTGTATGCCTGAGCGGAAGAAGCTCCTCCTCCGCCTCGACCCGGCCGTCTACGACGCCATCGCCAAGTGGGCGGCCGACGACCTGCGCAGCATCAACGCGCAGATCGAGTTCGCGCTGCGGCTGGCGCTGAAGGAGGCCGGGCGGGAGCCCGGCAGGGGCTCTCGCAAGGAAGAGTGAAAACCTGCACACTCTAGACATGTTGTGGGCAGGCAGGACCGCCATCGAGATCGCGGCGGCCGTCCGGCGCGGCGACGTCACGGCCACGACCGTCGTGGAGGAGCACCTTCACCGCATCTCCGAGCGGGATTCCCGGGTCGGCGCCTTCCGACTGGTCAGGAAACAGGCGATGGACGAGGCGCGGGCCGTGGGCGACCGCCGCGACCTGGCCGACCTGCCGCTCGCCGGGGTCCCGGTGGCGGTCAAGGACAACCTGGA
This sequence comes from Nonomuraea sp. NPDC001684, assembly GCF_053596515.1. NCBI lineage: Bacteria > Bacillati > Actinomycetota > Actinomycetes > Streptosporangiales > Streptosporangiaceae > Nonomuraea > Nonomuraea sp. NPDC001684. Next base: position 1,155 of record NZ_JBSFGJ010000011.1, on the reverse strand, counting down.
GGTGGCCGGCGAGCCCACCCGCGGCGGCTCGGCGGCCACGTCCGGCGCGCCCGCCCGGGAGGACCATCCGGCCGTGGCCCGGCTGCGCGCGGCGGGCGCGGTGATCGTCGGGCTGACGAACCTGCCGGAGCTGGGGCTGGTCGGCTTCGGCGACAGCCCGTACGGCGTCGTGCGCAACCCCTGGAACCTCGCCCGCACCGCCGGCGGCTCGTCCTCGGGCAGCGCGGCGGCGGTGGCGGCCGGGATGGTGCCGATCGCGCTCGGCAACGACGGCATGGGGTCGCTGCGCATCCCGGGCGCCTGCTGCGGCGTGCTGGCCGTCAAGCCGGGAACGGGCCTGGTCCCGCCGCCCGCCGACGACTGGGACGGCCTCACCGAGAACGGCCCCCTCGCCACGACCGCGGCCGACCTGTCGCTCGCGCTGTCCGTCCTGGCCGCCGACCCGGCGCTGGCCGAGGCGTGGCGTACCGGCCACCGGGTCGAGCCGAAGCCGCGCATGCTGCGCTCGGTCTGGGCCGACGACGACGAGGTGTGGGAGCCGCAACCGCCGCAGGACAGCCCGGAGCCGTTCGACCTGCGGGTGGCCTACGCCCCTCAGCCGCTGCCGCCGGGCCTGCCCGTGGACCGGGAGTTCCAGGCGGCGGTGCGAGCGGCCGCCGAGACGTTGCGGCACGCCGGGCACACCGTGGTCGAGCACCCGCACCGCCTGCCCGCCTGGCTCGGCCCCGCCGCTGTGGCCACCTGGCTCGGCCGGGCCGCCGCCGCCGCGGACGGTCTCGATCCGCACGGACTGGAACGCCGCACCCGCGCGCTCGCCCGCGCCGGCCGCGTGCTCACCAGGATCGGCCTGGACGGCCGGCGCGGCCGCGAACGCTGGAGCGGCTACGGCGCCGACACCTGGTTCGGCGACGCCGACGTGATGATCACGCCGGCGCTCGCCGCCCTGCCGCCGCGCGCCGACCGCTGGGGCGGGCGCGGCCTTCTGCCCAACCTGCTGGCCAACGTCAGGTACGCGCCCACCACGGGCCCGTGGAACCTGTGCGGCTGGCCCGCGATGGCCGTGCCGGTCGCCACGCACTCCAGCGCGCTGCCGATCGGCGTGCAGCTCGTGGCGCCGCCGGGCGGCGAGCCGCACCTGCTGGCCCTGGCCGCCCA
>NZ_JBSFGJ010000010.1:0-66116 GCF_053596515.1 Nonomuraea sp. NPDC001684 | reverse complement strand
ATCATTAAGGGTCAGGTACGGCGGGCCGTCCGCCACACCGTCGGACAGCGCTTCGATCAGTGCGCCGAGGAACGCGGTGTGCCGCGCGCCCACAGGCGCCAGCGCGTGCTCGTCACGGCCGGCGGAGGTCAGGACATAGGCGCCGCTGACCTCGGTGAGTCCGGCTATTTCGTCGCCCTCGCCGAGCGAGCCGACCGCGCGGCCGGAGAAGCAGGAGTCGATAATGATGATCTTCGTGGTGGCCGGGCTGTCCCTGACGTATCGCCCGAGATTGCGGTAGGGCCACGCCGTATGCTCATGCCGTCCTGACTGCCCGCTCTCGCTGGTGGCAATGTAGAGCGTGCCGTCCGCATCCAGCAGGCCGTGCCCGGTGTAGCAGACCAGCAGCACATCCGTTGCTTCCTCGGTGACCGTCTGCAGCGCGTCGCCGAACGTCCTGGAGTCGGCAGGGTCCAGCAGGACCTTGATGGCCTCCTTCCGTATGCCGCACCTGGTGACCAGGCTTTCCGCGAGATCGCCCAGCGTGGTGGCGACTGCCGGGACGTCGGGAAGACGGGAACCGGCGGCGTGCGTACCCGTGCCGACGAGCAGCACGCGGGCGGAGGACAGGGCCACGCTCAGGAGTCGGACGGTTCGCCGCTGGCCAGTTCGCGCAGGGACGCCGGGTCAGGTCCGCCGGAGGTCCACTGCCCCAACTCGTTGACGACACCCCTGAGAGACTCGCCGTCCAGCGCCTTGACGCGCTGCGCCGAGAGACTGATCTCGGTACCGTCATCGCGCCGAATCGTGATCTTGGCACTTCCCGTTCGATGCCGTAGCCAGGTGACCAGGACTCCAGCGAAGACGCTCACGGCTCCGGCCGGTTCGAGCAGCAGACTGACGATCTCCGCGATCGAACCGAGCCTGCCATCCTCCGGCGGTTGGTCGAGCACGCGCGCCCGACCGGCCAACTCGGGTTCCGCTGCGAACCACTTGCGAAGCCCGAAGGCGTCATCACCGGGAGCTTCGCCTGTCACAACAACAGAAATCGCCGCCACTCGCCCATCATGGCGCACGTAGCCATGGTCGGGGCAAGACTGAGAGTCAGATGATCGTTGGCAATGGGAGGGGTGACCGACTTTCCGGGCCATGTTGCTGCATGCGATCTTGCTTGGCCAGGTACAGCTGCCCTCTCAGGGAGGCCGTGGCCGTTATGCGGGGCTCGAATGGCTCAGGCGCGGTCAAGGCACGAACACGTGTAGGCCACAACCCGAAGGCCGTTGGAGCGGGGCTGAGACTCCCAATACAGTTGGATGCGGCCTGGCAAGACTGGGCCGGTGTGCTCTCCCTCTCCGGGGCAGTACCACTCGGGCTACTCCGACCTGCCCCGTCTCCGCAACGTCAAGGTCGGAGAACTCCAGGCGCTCACCGAGAAGACTGAACCCGCCGAGGACCAGAGCCTCCTCAACGAGCTCCCCAAACTTGGCGGCCAGCCTCGCCAACCTCACCGAAGAATGGGCGTACCGCCTGACATCGTCCTAGACCTCGTCGGTCACTCCGACATCGAGGTCACCATGACGATCTACGCTCACGCCTCCCTGGACGAGAAGCGCAAGGCTCTCGGCAAGCTCGGTGACGCCGTGCAATAGTCCCTTGGCTGCACCTACCAAAGACCGCCCGGGCAGGGACGTCCGGGCGTTCACTGCTGTGCGAGCCGGTCCCTCACATGTTGCGGTAGAAGCGGCCGGTAGTCGTAGCCGAAATCGTCCAGTTCCGTCTGCACCCACAGAGCGGAGCGATCATCAGGTTCAAGCTCCCGCAGATGCCGTTTCAAGCTCTCCATCGCTCGCTGCTCCCGCTCTCGCTCGCTGCCCGGCCTGAAGTCGCCCGGAAGGTTGTGGCAGATGTCAGCGATCATGCGTATGTGATCGATCCGAGCGCGCGCTCTCAAGATCCTCGCTCGTCAGCTCTCTCTTGACGATGTGCGTAGTGGCACGTATCTCGATGAATGCTCGGGTCATGAGATACCGGACTGCTGTTCGGGCCGACATCCTCGGCTGCCGGCGTCGTAACCACCCCAACGCTCCACCACCTCTTAATCAGGCGAACCGTCGTCAGCGCTGTCGTCAGACAACAAAAATGCCCCGGAGCGGTAATCGCTACGGGGCTTTCTTGCTGTTCAAAGCTGGTGGTCAGGGGCAGGGTCGAACTGCCGACCTTCCGCTTTTCAGGCGGACGCTCGTACCAACTGAGCTACCTGACCCAGAGCGGTCCTGACGGGACTTGAACCCGCGACCTCCACCTTGACAGGGTGGCGAGCACTCCAAACTGCTCTACAGGACCTTGCTTTTGTTGCGTTTCTTTCTGTTTGCGCTCGCTTAGCTTACCAGCTTTCCGGTGGCCTTTCGACCAGCCGGTTCGCGGTGCGCCAGGCGCTCGCAAGTGCCCCCAACGGGATTCGAACCCGTGCCGCCGCCTTGAAAGGGCGGTGTCCTAGGCCGCTAGACGATGGGGGCTCAGGATTCCCTGTCGCCTTCCGTCGGAGACCTCTGAAGCATAGGGGACGATTGCCCTTGATGCCAAAGCGGCTGACCGGCGGTCGGTGACGCGGTGCCAGTGATCGTTCCCGTTGGAGACGGGGCGTTCGTTGGCTCCGGAGAAATCATACGTTGTGGGTCGGCCTCCACGTGACGCTGGATGTACACCGACTGCTCCCCCAGGCCGCCCAGCGTGATGTCGTCCCAGGCACGCAGACGGCGTGTCTCCCGGTCGAAGTACAGGACCGAGGCCTGTACGGGCGTGGGCTGGGCGTGTTCGAGCGCCCGCAGGCCGGCGCCGCCGGTCGAGCCCTGGACGAGCATGCGGGTGCCGGACGGCAGCATGGACGTCGACCGGTCATGCGTGTGACCGGCCAGGATCATGGGCGCGGCCCCGCTGAAGCCGCGGCCGACGACGGGGTCGTGGACGGCCACCAGGTCCGCCTTGTCCACCTTGGGCAGGTGCGAGCGGGCGAATTGTTTGAGCGCGTCCGGGTCGGAGTCGACGGCCACCGATTTGTCGGGGGTGAACCGGGGGTCGCCCAGGCCGTAGATGCGCAGGCCGGCGACCTTCTCCACCCTGTCGTCCAGGACCACGGCGTTCTTCTGCCTCTCGACGGCCCGCTGGGTGATCATCGAGTCGTGGTTGCCCCGTACGTACACGTACGGCACGCCGAGGCGGCTGATCTCGTCGACGAACTTGTTCTCCGGTTTGGTCCCGTGGTCGGAGATGTCACCGGTGTCGATGATCATGTCGACGGCGAACTGGTCCTTGAGCGAGCGGATGACGTTCCAGGCGATGGGGTTGATGTGGATGTCCGAGACGTGCAGGACCCGGATTGAATTGGGGTCGGCGTCGTACAGCGGCAGGGTCGAGACGGTGTCGTACAGCTTCGAGACGTTCGTGACGAGCTTGGTGAGCTGCGACCGGTACGACTCGAACTTCGTCACGATCGACTCCGCGCTGCCCACCAGCGACGGCGCCGCGGCGACCAGACCCGAGTAGCGCGGCTCCACGAGCGAGCTGGGACGGAACGTGAGGGCGGCCAGCGCCCCGGTGGCCGCGAGCCCCACAGAGGCCGCCAGAAGCCCCACCAGAGCCGTCCTGGGGCGCCTGTAGACCATCAGGACGGCGATCAGCGCCCCCGCCCCGGCACAGAGCATGCTGCGGATCGCCAGGGCGCGCACACCGTCCAGGAGGTCGCTCTCGATGAGGCCCGGCAGGCGGTCGGCCAGTTTGGGGTCCTCGATGAGCGCCTTGGCGCGCTCCTGGTCGATGTTCTCCAGGGTGATGCGGAGCCTGAGCGGGGCGTCGTGGGTTCGGAAGGTCAGCGTGCCGAGGGGGCTGGCGTCGACGACCGTCTCGCCGTTCCAGGCGGGTCTGAGCGACATGCCCGTCTCGACGGGGCCGACCTGGGCGTGCACGGTGCCGCTCAGGAAGATGCCCAGCCAGGCGCCGGCGGCGGCCACCAGGAGCACCGCCACGGCCCTCGTTGCGCGTGACCGAATGACTGCTTTCGACCTGTCAACGAACTTCATACAGTTTCTTGCATACCTGACCGACAGGGCAGAATGGCATGCGTGATCGAGGTTTCGCGGGAGAAGTTCGAGGAACTCGTGGCCGAGGCTTTGGACACGATCCCCGCCGAGCTCACCCGCGTCATGAGCAACGTCGTCGTCACGGTCGTCGATGATCCGCCAGAGCCCCACCTGCTCGGCCTGTACACCGGTGTCCCCCTCACGGAGCGCGGCGACTGGTACTCAGGTGTCCTGCCCGACCGGATCGAGATCTACCGCAATCCCATATGTCAGATATGCAAGACAGAAGAGGAAGTCGTTAACGAGGTGCGCATCACCGTTGTCCATGAGGTGGGACACCATTTCGGGATCAGTGATGACAAACTTCACGAACTGGGCTGGTGACCCTTTGCAGCTCGTTGACTTCTTTGGGTTGCGCCTTGCCTCATGATCGGGCACCTTAGGTCACATAGCGAACACGGTGAGTCAGGCGCAGCGGAGTCCAATGGAGGCCATGCAGGCAGGTAGGCCGCCGGGACGGCATCGCCGTGCCGAGACAGACCAGGCCACCTACGGCGAGGTCATCGCCATCCGGGAGTTCCGGGCACTCTGGTACGGCCAGGGCCTCTCCCTCCTCGGTGACCAGCTCGCCCAGGTGGCGCTCGCCGTCCTCGTCTACTCCCGCACCGGGTCGCCCCTGGCCACCGCGGCCGTCTACGCGCTGACGTACCTTCCGTCGATCGTCGGCGGGCCGCTGCTGGCGGGGCTGGCCGACCGGTTCGCGCGCCGGGGCGTCATGATGACGTGCGACGTCGTCCGGGCGGTGCTGGTCGGCGTGATGGCGCTGCCGGTGATGCCGTTCTGGGCGTTGTGCGTGCTGGTGTTCTTCGTGGTGCTGCTCAGCGCCCCGTTCTCGGCGGCGCGCGCGGCGCTGCTGCCCGAGGTGCTCGAAGGCGACCGGTACGTCGTCGGCTCGGCGTTGCAGAACATGACGAACCAGGCCGTGCAGATGCTGGGTTTCGCTGCGGGCGGAGCGATGATCGCCACCCTGGGCCCCTACCGGGCGCTCGCGCTCGACGCGGCCACGTTCCTCGCCTCGGCCCTGATCCTGGTCTCCGGGGTACGCCCGCGGCCGGCCGCCCGCCAGGACGGCGCGAAGCCGTCCATGTGGGCGATGACCAGGGCGGGAGCCCAGCTCGTCTTCGGCTCGCGCAGGCTGCGAACGCTTGTCCTGTTCGCGTGGTTGTGCGGCTTCTACATCCTTCCTGAGGGCATCGCCGTGCCCTATGCCGCCGAACTCGCCACGGGGTCGTTGCCGGTGCCCGTGATCACCGGTCTGCTGATGGCCGCGATGCCGACGGGCACGGTGGTGGGCGCGTTCCTGTTCAGCAGGTTCGTGACCCCGGCGCGGCGGCTGCGGCTGATGGGGTGGATGGCCATGCTGAGCTGCGCGCCCCTGGCCGTGACGGCGCTCCGGCCGCCGCTCGCGGTGGTGCTGGCCGCGTGGGTTCTGTCGGGGATCGGTGGGGCGTACCAGCTCGCGGCGAACGCGGCCTTCGTCCAGAACGTGCCGCCGGAGCGGCGCGGCCAGGCGTTCGGGCTGGTGCAGTCGGGGTTGATGGCCGTGCAGGGGATCGGGATCCTGGTCGGCGGGTTCGCGGCGGAGAGACTCGGTCCTGAGCTGGTGGTCGCGCTCTCCGGCATCACCGGAGTGATCGCGGCGGCCGTGCTCGCCCTGATGTGGACCGAGTCCCGGGACGACCGTGATGCCCAGGAGCTGCCCGCCCAGGCGCCGGCCTGATCACTGCTGCGGCTTGTGCTCGCCGGTCCAGTCGGTGGCGTTCCGCTGCTGCTGCTGCTTGCTGATCAGGTCCTGGACGATCGAGGTGTCCCGCTCCTCGTCCGGCAGCAGGAGCCAGCCGATCGCGTACAGGCCGACGCCGGCCCCGCCGAACAGGGTGGCGATGGCGAGGCCGACCCTGATCAGGTTCGCGTCGATGCCGACGTACTCACCGATGCCCGAGCAGACGCCCGCGATCATCCGGCCCTTGTTGGTGCGACGGAGCTTCTTGACGTTGTGCTCGCTGTATTCGTTCATGTCTCAAGACTGCCCCTGGGGCCGGTGTTAGCACATCAGGATTGTCCCTGGTAGAACCCTGGTAACCCCTTACGCGAGGAGAGGACCCGCCATGGACGATCTGCTGCGCCTCGACGACCGCCTCAACGGCGACCAGCGGCTGATCCGCGACACGGTCAGGTCCTTCGTCTCCGACCGCGTCCTTCCGCACGTGGGCGACTGGTTCGAGGAGGCCGTCTTCCCGGCGCGCGAGCTCGCGCCGGAGCTCGGCTCGCTCGGCCTGCTGGGCATGCACCTGGAGGGGTACGGGTGCGCCGGCACCGACGCGACCTCCTACGGCGTGGCCTGCCGCGAGCTGGAGGCGGGCGACTCGGGCCTGCGCTCGTTCGTGTCGGTGCAGGGCTCGCTGGCGATGTTCCCCATCTGGCGGTACGGCTCCGACGAGCAGAAGGAGGAATGGCTCCCGCGCATGGCGGCCGGCACGGCGATCGGCTGCTTCGGCCTGACCGAGCCGGACCACGGGTCCGACCCCGCCAACATGCGCACGTACGCCAAGCGGGACGGCTCCGACTGGGTGCTCAACGGCTCCAAGATGTGGATCACCAACGGCTCGATCGCGGACGTCGCCGTGGTGTGGGCGCAGACGGACGAGGGCGTCCGCGGCTTCGTCGTCCCCACCTCCACGCCGGGCTTCTCCGCCCCTGAGATCCACAAGAAGCTGTCCCTGAGGGCCTCGGTCACCTCGTCCCTGTACTTCGACGACGTCCGCCTGCCCGCCTCCGCCGTGCTGCCCGGCGTCACCGGACTCAAGGGGCCGCTGTCGTGCCTGTCCGAGGCCCGCTTCGGCATCCTCTGGGGGGTCGTCGGGGCCGCCCGCGCCTGCCTGGAGTCGGCGGTCGACTACGCGAAGACCCGCGTCCAGTTCGACAAGCCGATCGGCGCGTTCCAGCTCACCCAGGAGAAACTGGCCTGGATGTACGTCGGCGCCGCCCAGGCCCAGCTCACGGCCCTGCACCTGGGCGCCCTGAAGGACGAGGGACGCCTGGAGCCCCGGCAGATCAGCTTCGGCAAGCTGGCCAACGTGCGGGCCGCCCTGGACATCGCCCGGCAGGCCCGTTCCGTCCTGGGGGGAAACGGGATCACCCTGGAGTACCCTGTGATCAGGCACATGAACAATCTGGAGTCTGTGCTGACGTACGAGGGGACCCAGGAGATTCACACACTGGTGCTGGGGGAGGCTCTGACGGGGCTGCCCGCTTACCGGTGATGGAGGCGTCGCGGGCGGGGCGGTAATCTCTGTACCCTTGCTCGTGCGAGGGGCGTTAGCTCAATTGGCAGAGCTGCGGACTTTTAATCCGTAGGTTCCGGGTTCGAGCCCCGGGCGCCCTACCACCCTGCACCCCGCCTGACCTGCGATATCTCGATTCTCGCCCCTCTCCTGAGAGGCGAGAATGGCCAAGTTCATGCTCGCCGCATGCTCTTCGGCACGCATCCGGCACATCGACGACCGGACAGCGAGGCGGAATCACGGATCTGCCGTGCGGGCTTGGCCTGGCTCGTGGCCTCTCCCAATGCATGGCTCGTGGCCCGCCCTCTTACAGGTCCAGCCACCCTCTGCGGCGCAGGGAGGAGGCGCGCTGGCAGCAGAACGCGGAGCAGTAACGTCGTCGCTGGGTGAAGGCCCAACCGGATTCTGGTAGCGGTTGCGCGCAGACCTTGCAGCATCCGTCCGGAACGAGGGCTGCAAGGCTGTCTAGCAGACGATTCACACCTTCCATCTGCTCTGGCAGGGGGTCATCGTCAGCCCGGCATCCCTGATACCCCAGCAGTTGCGCAAACGCCGCGCGAAGCTGATCGAGATCGCGACGCCTGGCGCCCAGCAAGGCCAGGTAGTCCTCCAGCGGCCACGTAACCAACGTCCCCGCCCTGGATAGATAGACGCCGACCGCGTCGATCCGGTAGCTGTCGGAGTAGTCCATCAGAACGTACCCGAGCAGTTGGTACACGGTAGGTAGCGGGAAGTCGTGGACACGGCGGGTGCTCTTGATGTCGATCAGCGTCCCCGCGGTAATCAGATCGGCATCGGCAGAGAGGTCGGAGCTGCCGTCGAAGGTGGTACCTGACGCGCACTCCTCAGCCTGAGTGTCCAGGCGGAGTTGCTCCAGGGCGCTGTTCTGGGCGGCGTGCAGCTGGGCGAGCAGGTCGTCGACCAGATGACGATGGGGGACGGTCAGGAGCAGGTCGAGGGTGAACGTGGACGGCGCCGCGAGCGCGGCCTTGTAGAGCGGCGTATCAGGGAAGGCGAAGGGGTTGCGGAAGTTGAGGGCGTACCACGCGGCGGCTATCAACATGCGCGCCAGATGCTCTTCCTCTTCATCAGTACGGACCAACGGCCGGTCCCGATTGTCCAACTGCAGGATGGCCACGGTATCGGTCAACTGCTGAAGAAGCTGTGCGCCGACCTCAGCCAGAACCTCGATAACGCCGTGCCGCTTCCGCTCGTCGGCTGCGATACGGCAGTTGTCCCAGCCCAGCACCGTGGCGGCATCAACCGGCGAGACACAGGTGAAGGCAAGCCGGAGACGTTGATCCACCGCAGTACCGACCGTGCCGGCCTCGTAGCCGTGCGCCTGCCGATAATTCCATCCGTGCAGTTCAGGCGGCATGTGAGTACTCGTGGAGGATTCCGCCGAGCCGGTCTCGCCGGCGGATGGTCAAGCTCGCGATTCGCTCGGGATCGGTGATCGGATCTGGGACGGGACGCAGCGGGGCCGCCTGGGCCAGGGCTTGATGGGCGCGGTGCCGGTTGTAGAACTGTTCGTACTCGCGTAGGGCGTGCCGGAGATGGCGTTCGTTCCAGATTAGGCAGCGGTCGAGTAGCTCGCGGCGGCATGACTGCACCCACCGTTCCATGATCGCGTTCATCCGCGGCATCCGGATACCGGTGAGCATAGTCTGGATGCCGGTCTCGGCGAGGATCTCGTCCATGAGCGCAGGGAACTTCCCGTCCCGGTCGCGGATCAGGTAGCGGACCCGGCAGCCGGCGTCCTCCAGATCCATCACCAGATTCTTGACGGCCTGGGCGACCCAGTTCGCGGTCGGGTGTGCGGTGGTGCCGAGTACGCGGACGCGTCTGGTGGCGTGTTCGATGACGGCCAGGATGTACTGACGCTGCCCATCAAGGGTGACGGTTTCGATGAAGTCGCAGGCCAGCAGTGCTTCGGCTTGGGAGCGTATGAAGTCGGCCCAGGTGGTGGACGCCCGTTCGGGTGCCGGATCGATGCCTTCCTGTTTGAGGATCTCCCAGACCGTGGACGGCGCCACTTTGATGCCGAGCGTGGTGAGCTCTCCGTGGACCCTCCTGTAGCCCCAGGATGGATTCTCCCGGATTAGGCGCAGGACGAGGGCGCGGATGGAACGGACGGTTGGCGGGCGCCCGCGCCGCTTCGGCACGGAGGCACGAGCATGACACCGTTGCACGAGATCACGGTGCCACCGCATGACGGTGTCGGGCCGGACGAGGAGTCGCAGGCGACGCAGGACGTCACGGGGTAGCGGTGCCAGGAGGGCTGCGAGGAAGGCTCGATCCTCGGGCGCGAACCGCGCCCGGGCGCCGACGCCGAGTTGCCGTTCGAGGATCGTGATCTGGTGACGCAGGGCGAGAATCTCGACGTCCTTGTCCCGATCACCCATCGGGAGCAACCGCAGCGCCGCGAAGGTGTTCGTGACAGCGAGATAGGCCAGGCGAAGGAGCACGACCGGTCATCCTGCCGCACTGGCTCCTTTTCAGGAGTCGAAGCCTGCCTACGAGAGAAGCACTGCAAGGCCGTGACCTGGACGGATGGAGTTATCGGCAGGCACAGGGTGCCGAGTACGAAATCGCCACAGAAGGCGAGGACCTCGGGCGTCTGGTGGCGGTGACCGATGACGCGCGCAGCGAGCTCATCCATCAGGTCTTGCATACACCGGCGCCTGACATCACACACCGCGTCGAGCATGCGATCGCCTTATTCCGCAGCCGTTCCACCTCATTGGAGAGCAAGCGCTCAGCGATCGTCACACTGGCTGGCATCCTTGAGGAACGGCGACAGCTGATCCGTGATGGCATTGGCAAACCGGACGATGGGGCACTGTTCGAAATCGCCAACCGCTTCGCTCTGCGCCATCGGAGGGCCGACCAGTTCGGTGACTATGACCCCGCCTTCTTGGACTGGATCTTTTGGTGGTACCTGGCCACCGTGGAACTCACCAGCCGCCTGATCGTTGCCCGCGAGGCCTGATTCGCTCTCACACAGGCGACTCTTCAAGTCTCCACTGGAGACGATGTCAGGGCGCTAGAACAGCCGAGGGATCATATCCCGAGCGAACCAGAGCTTCGTGCAGCGCGGGGTAGCTGTAGTAGTCGCTCTCGCCTTCCAGCGCCCGAACGTTGGTCAGAAACTCCCCGAACACAGGGGCGCGCTGGGGGCCGAGGTGCGATGTTCTGTGGAACAGGAGAACGGCGAGTTGCGGCATATCTGCCGCGGTCCGGCAATCTGTATTTTCCAACCAGCCGTTCAGGGCCTCTCGCAAGGTCTCGATGGTGAGGAAAGGAGCGTGCTGTACGAGCATTCGCCCAGCTTGCTCGCCCGAACGCCAGTTGCCGGCTTCTTCGATGAATTGGATCGCTGTCGGTACGAAGTACGGGTCGGGGTGAACGGAGGCTACGCCAAGGCGATGCGTCCACGGCAACTCGGTGAACCGCGTTTCCAGCCCTGACATCCGTTCGCGCGCGTACGGGCTGCGGACCACGGCGAAGGCGGAGGCCGTTGCGGGTGGCAGCGACTCCCACCCGGCGGCGGTGGGCAGCTTGGCCACCATCTCTTGGAGTCTTGTGGCCAACCCCTGGTCTACCATGCTCCAGAAGAAGTCCTGATCTCCTAGTCGTACCAAGGCGCGCAACTGCGCGGCGCCTTCGAGCACCTGGAACCTCTCGCTTTGTGCGGAAACCGCCGAGCTGACCAGTTCTCGGTCCCTCTGGGCGAAGGCGATCAGAGCCAGAGCCATCCGGTCAGAGTGCTCAGCGGCAGGCAGGCGCCCGCCGGGATCGAGCTCGAGGAGGGCATGCTTGGCGGCGAACCCGATGAGAGTCTTGCGAGTCGCCGAGCGGACTCGGTCAAAGAAGGTGGCCTGCATGTGCGGATGCGTGGGCACGAAGAATGGATCGCAGATATAGGTACTGAACTCGTCGAGAACCTTGCGGCCCTGCGTCGGAGGATGGGTGAGCAGCGTCGCGAGCGCGACGGCCAGGTGGCCCCGGGCGATTTCTGGGCGAGGCTCGTAGACGTCCCCGAGCGTGCGGAGCGAGGGATGGGCGCAGAGGTTGCGATCTTCGCGGATACGTTCCAGCTCGCGTGAGCCGATCGAGTCGATGAGTTCGAACTCCACCGCCTTGTCCAGCAGGCTCGCCTCGATGTTCTGCATGGCTCGCACCCCGTCCTTGCTCAGCCCCTTTTTCTGGGCATCGGCCAGAGCGGCGCGGAACGAGACAGCCTGGCCGTCGCCGTCATCGGCCAGCCGGACGAGCTTGGTGATGATATCGGCGGTAACGGCGCTCCACGTCGTGGTGATGCAGGCGCGGATCGCGCCGGCGTTGTAGCAGCGCCAAGCCTCCTCGACCAGCGGTCGAACATCCGGACTCCATACCTGGCCGATCAAGCTCTCCACGTCTGCCACCACGCCATTCTTCACCAAAGCGGGCCACACCAAGAACATCTTGGGCATTCCACGCCCCCGGACTCTGACCCGTTGGTACAGCCAACCCCCGGCTCACCACATCCTTCATCCACAGATGCAACGGTGAGCCGTCATGACTTCTCCGGCAGGTGCCACAGTGGCAGCGAACTCCCTCTTTGGCAGTCTCGGGTGAGACATCGGCCGGTAGTTGCAATGAAGTCTTCACTGAAGTCTGCTGAGGGTATGTCGAGACGTCTGCTGTCTGTTGAGCACACCAAGATCCGGGCGCTGCGCGAGCAGGCTGGACTCACGCCACAGGAGCTTGCTGATCGCGTGGGGGTCACGTATCGCCTGGTTGTGTACTGGGAGGAGGGCAGGTATGTGCCCGAAGCCAGAAACATGCGACGTCTCGCTCATGCTCTCGGCTGCGCCACCACCGACCTCACGGGTACACGCAGCGGAACCGAGATGTTGGTTGACCTCAGGTATGCCGCTGGTCTCACTGCGGAGGAGGCCGCCACCCGACTTCGCGCCACTACCGTCGGCGGTGAGCTGTTCGTGGACGCCCACAAGATCCGCAGCCTGGAGCGGAATCGCCAGGTGTCTGGGTGGAACTGGAGGAAGCCGGAGTGCACGGGCCGGCTTGTGCAGCAGTTGGCCGCCTTGTACGAGGTGCCAGTACGCATGGTCATGGACGCGTGGATGCGTACTCGGCCCATGGATGAGCCTCCGAGCCTGCCCGAACATGAGCGACACGGTCCGCCGACCTCAGCTGTCGAGGGCTGGGAGGGCTTGAACGATCGACAGCGGGTCTATCTCGGCGAGATCCTGCGAGACGACCGGATGACCGAGGCTGAAATGTGGATGCGCCGTCAGAACCAGGCCCGGGTTCCACCGGCCAGGCTGTGGCGGAGGCTACCGTTTTCCCTCGACGCACCCGCCAAGCTGGTCGGACACACTCGCCTGCAGTTGCGCCTGCGGAGCGCTGGCGTTCACGATCAGGGCGCCGGAGCTACTCTCCACACCCTGGAGCGACTGGGCTTGGTCAAGGTGGCCAAGGACCGCGTGGAGATTCCCGGGGTCGGCGAGGTAGATCGCACTCTGGTGGAGATCACTCGCAGGGGACGTGCCTGCGCACGTGCTGGGCTGGGGGAACCTGCAGAGTCGGCGACACCCGCACATCTGCTGTCCGAATGGCTGTGGGGCGTCCTGCTGCGTGTCGCCAGCACCGGCGTAGAGGGCCTCCATGAGAGCGAGTTGGCTGGTAAGTCTTTGTTCTATCTGGCTGTCGGCTACAGGCCCAAACGGCAAGCGCACCCCAGCAGAGGATTCATCGAACTGCGCCCCCGAATGGCGCCAGGTGATACGCACGTCCTTGAGTACCGGTGGCACGCCACTGCGCTCGGACGGCAGCATATTGCCGCTTACCATCACATATACACAGATATCTATCCAAATGTAGCCCCTCCACCTTAGTGATCATTTAGGGCCGCCCGAAGCTGTTCCGGCTTTTGTCGGACCCGTGCTCTACGGTGTCTCCCGTGACGACCCATGCCGACGATGACGGCCTGACGTTCTCTCATTTCGAGGCGTTCCGCCTAATCAACTTCACCTTCATCAAAGCCTGCGAGACGATCGCGACCCCGGGCCTGAATCCGAGGCACCGGGCCGAGAAGCTGATGCAGTATCACGGCGATCTACTCGCCGCCTACGGCCCTGGAGTGCCGTTGTCGTTCGGCGAGTTCCGCGAAAGACTGCGCGGCCCGATCGACGGCCTGCTCCCGCCGTGGCTGGACCGCTCGGACTTCGACGATCTCAACTTCCCTGTCGTCGATGCCGAGGGTTGCGTCACCGCCGACGCCTTCGACCTGCAGTGGGAGATCTCTCAGCTGCACCGGATCTTGAAGCGGCTTCAGAGGACCGGCGGGATGCGGTTTACAGAGGCACAACTCCAGGACGAGATCGATCAGGATCAGATGTACGAGATCCTCAAAGGCCGCGGCGACACCCAGTACGTCAAGGACCGTTCCACGCTGGTGGAATGCCCTGCTGGCACGGCCGCTGAGCTGAACGGGCGCGGCCTACCTCTCAACGCGATCGCCTATTACGAGGCGATCCCCTACCACGCCATCTATCGCACCTGGTGGTACCCCTGCACGGTGTGTAAGTGGCCCATGAAGATCAGCAAGCGGATGAGTGCGGGCCGCGAGTACTACCGCGTCGCCTGCCTCTACGCCCGTCACGCAGAGATCGGTGCCAGCTTCATGTTCCGGCCGACATCCGGAGATGCGCCACAGCTGCACTCTGACAGCCCCGACACTCCCGCTCCGCGCGAGGCGGCACTCGCGCTCGGCGCTGTCGGTGCCGTGCCAGAGGCGAGGCCAGTGGAAGGACATCTGGCCCTCAAACGCGGAGTGTGGCGATACACCTGCGTGCCTGGCCTACACGAGTTGCGGTTGCACTCCGTCTTGCGTGAGCGGCTGGCCGCCAATCATGCAGATGTGGACGAGGCCGTCAGGCTCTGGCCGATGAGCGATGCGTACGACCATCGCATCGAGGTCAGAGGCCCCGACGGGAGCACTCACGTCTTCACCGTGGATGTGAAGGATTACACCCATGGCCGTGTCCTGGCGCAGAGCCTGCATCGCAATGAAGGTGACAAGGGCGGCGCCGAATGGCTCGTCGTTCCCGACCACCGAGCCGACCAGATCCCTCTTCTCACTGTGACCTGCGACAAGTACAGAATGAAGGTCGCGACCATGACCGACTTTGCCCAGATGGTCTGCCGGAGCGCCGGGGTGGAGTGGGCATGAGTCAGATAACCGCCAAGGACGCTTTCATCCATGCCGCGCTGGCTCTCGCCGCCGAATACTTCCCAGAGCAGGATGACAACGGCAAGCCTGTGGCCTCCTTCCGCCACGCGGCTTTCTTCGCCAGCCGCAAGCCACAGGCGTGGGAGCGATGGAACCAGCTGAGCAATGAGGAACGGCTGCTCGTGGCGGAGGTGATGAACCTCGGCAATCCCGACCTCGTCGACGAAAACCGTTTCGCTACCGCCGCGCGGATTCTCCTTGGAGCCCTGGACTCCGAACACGAGGATGAGGAGATCCCCCTCAACCTGTTCACCCTGGTCGGGGATCCGCTCGCCGCGACAGCTGCCCATCCCCATCTGGGAGAGGACTACCTCGGCTACGCCAATCGCCTTCTCGCTCCCTTCCGCCGACCCAGCAGCCGACGCAAGCCCCACGAGTTCGCAGCGCCGGGCAAGACATACGAGACGAGCGAACGCACCGAAGGCAATGAGATTGTTCACGGGCGCGTCACCATCCCCCGCTTTCCCGCTTTCACTCAGCCGCTGGGCCACGATTCGCTTCCCGCCATCACCACCCGCCCTGGCCTGGGTTCGGTCCGAGTGACCGTCCAGGAACTCAAGGACATCGCACAACTCCTGGACACGCAGTACGACGGCACGAAAACAGGCCCCTGGCTGTACAAGGTGCTGACAGGTCTGCTCGACCGGCTCAAGGCTCGCGATACCGACAGCGTCGACGTGCTGGACCTCCTGACTGGCCGAACGCAGATCTTCCATGCACCCACGGGAACCGGTAAGTCTGTACTGGTTCGCCTCCTGGGCTCTTGGGCCGCGCTTAACGACTACCGCGTCGCCCTCCTCGTCCCCGACGTCAAAGCCACGCTCGCCTCGGCCTGGGATATCAACCGCGACCTGGAGATCTTGCACAGGGAAGGCAAGATCAGCCATCTCGCGACGTGCGCCCCACTGATGTCGCCGTCCTCGCGGTACGAGCGGGCCCTCAAGCATGCCTCTTTGGTCAAGGAAGACCCCGAGGCCCCCGGGAAATGGGGCAAGCGAGGGCACCGTGACGTCGATCACCTCGCCTACGGATGCGCACAGCAGCACTGGCTCGAATCTGCCGGCATCTACCGTCCCGGCAGGGAGAACTGCCTCAGTCTCCACAGCGGCGGACAGATATTGGCCTGCCCCTGGATCCCGACCTGCGGCAAGTTCACGCCCGCCTACCAGGCCGCCCATGCCACAGTGATCGTCACGAATCACCATAACTTCATCCAAGGCACCATGCGGGTTGGCATCCAGATCGATGGACGCCCGGTCCGTTCTGTCACCGTCCGCGAGTTCGTGCTCCGCGCCAGTGACTTCGTCATCATCGACGAGATCGATGCCTTCCAGTCCGTCGCCGTAGATCGGTGCGCCACCACAGTCGACCTGCACTCCCGGCGCCCGTGGACCGCAGAACCGCAAATTCTCGACACCGCGGCCAAGCATCTTCCCCTGCGATACGAGGACCAGCTCATTGAACCGGTCAGCCACGTCCGGCTCATGGCAGAGTCATTGCTGACCGGACTGTGCACCAAGGTATTCCGGCTCAACCACCGCGACGACTCTAAAGTCCCGAGACTGCGTCACGAATATGACTACGAAGGATGGCGCCTAGCTCGCGCCAAGGACCGCGAACTCATACGCCTACTCTTCCCCGAACACCAGGTAGGCGACGGAGAGCCGCTTCCGATCGAAGCTATCGATCGGCTCAACGCTCTCGTCCCCGCCCCCGACTTCGGTGCAGACGACGAGGCAGCCCTCACACCCATACTTCTGGACCCCGAATGGGAGCGCGTCAGGCGCATCCTAGGCACAGCCGTGTCACCACGCGGCATCAACCAGCGCGACGAACTCAAACTCAGGCTGCACGAGGCGCTCACGCCGGTGATCAGCGACGGACGTGCACGCAGCTGGGCCATCGACCACCTCCTCATCCGTACCTTGATGAGCGAACTGGACTGGTCTCTTGCCCAGCTACGCGACATCGCACAGTCTCTGCGCCACTCCGACCTACTCTCCGCCAACCGCATCATCGACACCATGCACTCCGGCGGCATCGCCGACGTCCTCCCGCATGGAATGATCGGCAGGCCGATAAACGGCTATCGGGTCACCGGCATGAAGAACCCGGAGAAGGACGCCAAGCTTTCCACGCAGCATATGGCTGGCGACCCGCACACCTACGTATCGGAGCTCGGTGGGCTGGTCTCTCTGATCACTGCCGGCGTGGAGCGGCCTATCTTCGGCCTTTCGGCCACTGCCTACTTCCCCCAGGCGGTCAAGGAACACGTCCACGCGCCCGTCATGTGGTGGATGACCGACGCCCAAGAGGAATCGATCTTGGTTGAGTCCTCGGCTGTCACCTATGGGGAGGGGCACAGAAAGGCTGGGGAACGCATCCCGATCGCTGGCCAATTCCCTTCGGACAAACCCGAAGCCCTGCGAGAGATCGGCGAGCGCCTCTACGAGACAAAATTGTCTAAGAAGCTCGCACGCCTGGCCAAGACTGAGACCGATAAGGATCGTGCACGAGTGATCCTTACAGCCAACAGCTACGAGCAGTGCGGCCACATCGCCACCGGCCTCGCCAAGGCGAAAGGGCTCTCTCACAAGGTGTGCGTCCTCGTTCGGGAGGAAGATCGTCTCAGCAACGTCCGCCACCTCCCCGACCCGTCGCTGGTCCGCCGCATCACGGTCGAAGAGGTGGAGGAATTTCCCCATTTCGGCGACATCCTGATTGCTCCCCTGGCTAACATCGCCAGAGGACTTAACATCGTCGTCAATCTTCGTTCAGCCATCCACTCCATCTATTTGTGCGTGAGGCCCCCGCTGATCATCGATGATCCTGCTTGGATGTACGGCAGCGTCAACGCAGCTGGCATCAACTCACTACCCACGTCAGGTGCCGCAGATCCAATCGAGGTTCTGCAAACGGCCCGCACCACAGCACGAGATCACCTGGCCACCATCATGCGTTCCTCTCCGCAGCTGTCGACCATGGACCTCATCCTCCAGGAGCAAATGGTCGCCGGAATGCTGGTGTCCCTCATCCAGCTCGCTGGCCGAGCTCGACGCGGCGGCACCAATATGGAACTGCACTTTGTGGACTATGCCTTCCACGATGAGACCTGGAGTTCCGACCTGGCCAGCATCATCGAACGCATGGCCTCGCGGTGGCTGCCGGAAGAACGCCGGCAGATGACCGAACTGTACGGCGAAGCGGTCAACGCCTTCCTAGCCTACGCAGGCGTCGACCTCACCCTTTCCGCATAGCCCAGCGCTTCATCCCGAAAGAGTCACAGCATTGAGCGACAGCACTGCTGCCCTTCCGCGGGCCCTCACCCTGCGCTGTACCCCCGAACTCGTTCAGGGTCAGAAAGTGTACGTACGCAACTTCCCGCGGAGCGTGCGTGACGAATGGGAGAAGCTGAGAGGGGAAGGGGACGATGAGAAGAGGAACCTGCCTTACTCAACCGCCATCACTTACCTGAAATTCAAAACCGGCGGCTACGTCCACCTCGACCGGGGCCTCGACTTCCTGGTCTCGCTGGAGAAGATCGACGACGACACCCTGCGTCATGTTTTCCGATGCATCGTCGGCTACAGCAGGGGGCTGTCCACCGATCAGGCCATCCTCCTAGACGTCCCGCCGGTGGCCGAGGCCATCGCGAGCACATCTGAGGTGGAGTTTGAGATGGCGCGGTTTCTCAGACCGATGCAGGGCAGGCAGCCTAAGTGCCCTGACTGGATGTACGTGGCTGTGCCTTGGGTGGTCTCCAGGAAGCTCGCTGAGCAGAAGTTCACCATCTATGACCTCGTCCCGATCACTAAGCAGGTTCCTGCCAAGGAGACGGACGGCTCTCTCAAATTGGACACTGACGGCCGGCAAGTCTTCAAGGACCACACGAAGGGCTGGAAGGCCAACCCGAACAAACGGGAGGTCGCATACCTCCCCGACAGTAGTGGTGGGCTCATCGCGTGGGACCACCCCTTCGGGCGCAAGTACAACATTCGTGACGACGGGACCGTGGTGAAGGACGCCACCGCAGCCCAGTACGCAATGTCCAGATTCTCGGTGGTCATGAAGACCGTGCCTAACGTCGTCGACCCCGTCATCTTCCTGGACGCGCACGTTACACGCGTCCACAGCAACATGGTCTTCGCCAAGTCGACGAACATCTACCAGGGCAGCGAAGGTCTTCCGATCCTCTACACCGAACTGGTGCGCAGCGGTAGCGTCCGAGAAGTCAACCATCGGGCGCTGGAGTTGCTCGCGCGCGACAAGATGGACGTCAGTCTTTTGCAGGAACTTCAGGCGCGCGTCACGCACGAACGGACTGTGCTCGAGAAGGCCGCCGCAAATGGGGAATTCCCATCGTTCATCACTCCCGACGCCGGCACTATCCGCCCCCTCATGCCGAAGAACGAAAACTTCGCAGTGGGCACGGGACCAGGGACCCTTCACCTGCGGCTTCTCGCGGAGCATGTCACCAAGGTGCTCGGAGAGAAAGCCAACTGGGTGAGCTTCGCGGTGGAGCCGATGATCTTCGAGCCTCGCCCCACCGACAAACAGAAGATGTCCTCTCAGGAACGGGCTCAACGGATCGAAGACGGCGAGCTCCTCCACAGCATCGGCTTTCCCTCACCCGAGGAGATTGCCGCTTCCGTCAGCGCTCAAGGCTTCGATCACTTGCGGATCGTCTGCCTCTGGTATCGCCACAGCACCCGCCTGCGCATGATCAATGCGCTGTCCTTGGCCTTCCCGGACGGCGCGCCCATCGGTGATCCGCAGTCAGGCGAGGAGGTCTTCCTCGTTCCCGGCATCAGCGTGGTATTCCGCAAGGCGGAGCGTTTCCTGTCGCACGGCGACGACATCAACCGTATCGAGGAGTTCAGATCCTTCGAAGGTGATTTCGCTGGTAGCGACTCGAACGTGATGGTCGCTGCCTGGTGCGAGACCGAGATCCCGCTTGTGAAAAGGAGAGAAGGAGAGAAGCGGAACGCATACTTGCTCCGAAAGGAGCAGTATGACGGGAAATTCCAAGTCCGCCGCCTGCTGGCCAAAAAGGACTTCGTCTGCCAGTTCACGAAGGGGATGAAGCAGGGGTCGTTCGGAAATCTCGCCACAGAGATCAGCCCGCCGCTGCCGGGGAAAGATCACGCCGCTTACATGGCACTTCTGGATCTGTATCGCTCCCTCGGCATCATCGACCAGCGCCTAGCACGAGCCATCGCCAAGGACAAGAAGGGGAAAGAGGCCGGAAGTATCGTCTACTGCGGCATCCACGTGCGCCGACAGGCCAAGACGGTCGACGACAAACAGACCAAGCGAATCGTCCTCGCCACTGCCCTGTTCCCTCCTGAAGAGGAGGGCGGTGTCTGGACAATGCGAGCGTGGACACCGCTAACGGGATCCTGGGTGCCTTACCGAAAGGCGATCACCGCTTTCCACGCCAGTGACTACGCACTTCATGTCGACGGGAAGGCCAAAACGGACAAGGAACGCTGGGCAGAGGCAGCGGCCCACGTCGAAGACGCCCTCGCCAGCCTCGTCCGCGACGAGTTGGAACCCGACATGAGGTACGTCGTCATGGTCGATGGGCCTGCCTGCCGTCGAATGTGGACGGGCCTACACAACGAGAACCAGAGCTACGACGAAGATGACATCAGCGATCCGCGCACCTGGCTGCCAGGGCATGGCAAGGGTAAGAACGCACCGCGCAAGAGGCCGAGCGCCGTCATCCGGATGAACGTCGAACCTGAAGAGGTGCCCCAGTACGTTCCTGTTGCTCGTGAGAGCGACTCGGACACTGAGCCGGATTCGATCGCTTTCACATCGGCCAAGCTGCACCGGGCCGAGGTGGACTTCGGAGACCCTTTCTGGGTCCTCTTCAACGTCCCGCGCAACTATCAGGCAAAGGGCGGAGACCTGGGCAGGACCTTCACACGCTGGGACGCGGATCCGGGCAGGGCCGGCGAGGTCGGGGAACGGGAGACTAACCAGCTCAAAAGCCCGTGGTATGCCATGACGGCAACCGAGATCTACCCTGTTGGTATCGCCAAGGGCGTCGACAAGACGATGCTTGCTCGCGCGACCGCACGTCTGTGCCACCAGACCATCGCCTGGTCTGACCGTTCCCGCTATCCCGTGCCTCTTCATGCAGCGAAACAGATGGATCTCGACCATCCCCAGTACCGACGTTCAGCACCACCCGAGGAGCAGGAAGACGATGCCGTCGGCGAATAGGTTGCGCTAACTCGACTGCCGAACCAGCTATATTCGGAGAACTGGCCCACGGCTGATTCGGTAGTCCAGACTGCAGGTGAAACAGTCCAGATCACACGATCCCGTTTCGGCAAAGGCGGGGCTGGTAATGATTGGTTGCTCGGCGGTTGCTCATTGGTATGCGATACGGGGCAACATCGCTGACCACCAGCCGGCACTTTGACAGCGGCAAATCCGGGCGGCCTCTTTTAATCCGTAGGTTCCGGGTTCGAGCCCCGGGCGCCCTACCACCCCCACCTGCGGTTCCTTCCCTTATGGGAAAGTTTCTTGCTGATCGTGAGACACATGTGGGTCACACCTGGGTCACTTGGTCAGGCCGCCTTCCGGAGTTTGCGGCCGGTCCTGCGCGCCTTGCCCAGCACCAGCCGCGCGATCGCCTGGGCTGAGCGGTGATACACCTCTGGCAGCACCGAGGTGTAGATGTCGGAGGTCACCACGATGCTGCCGTGTCCGAGCGTGCCCTGCACGACCCGCAGGTCGGTGCCGCAGGCCAAGGCGAGGGTGGCGGTGCCGTGGCGCAGGTCGTGCAGCCGGATCGGTGGCAGGCCGCTCGCGCGGACAAGGTTTCGGAACCGGACGGTGAGATAGTCCGGTCGTAGGGGAGATCCGTCCACCCGCGTGAAGATCGGGCCTGTTTCCCGCCAAGCGTCGCCCAGTCGCCGCCGCTCGGTCTGCTCGTGACGGCATAGCAGGCGAACCGTCTGCGGGTCCAGGGCGATGATCCGCTGGCTGGCGGCGCTTTTCGGCGGGCAGGCGATCAGGCCGGCGTCGGTGCGCACCAGTTGCCGGTTGACCGCGAGTTTTCGCCGGTCCAGATCCAGGTCGATCCAGCGTAGCCCGGCTGCCTCTCCGCGGCGTAGCCCGCGCAGCGCGATCAGCTGCCACAACGTGTACAGCCGATCGCGTCGGGCGAAGGCCAGGAATTCGGCTAGTTGGTCGGCAGTCCACACCGCTACCGTCGGGTGTTCGTCCTCGCGCCGCCAGGCGGCCACCCGCCGGTCGGTCCACACCTGCGGATACGGCCGGGAGGGCGCGGGTAGCCGGATCAAGCGTGCCGGGTTGGAGGCGATCAGGCCCTCACGCACTGCGGCGTTCAATGCCGCGCGCAGCGTTGCCCGGATCCGGTGCAGGGTGGAGGGCGCGATCGACTTGCCGTAGCGGGTGCGCCGTCCGGCGAGGGCGGCGAACATGCGGCTGAGGTCTAGGGTTGTGAGCTGGGCCAGCTCGATCCGGCCCAAGTACGGGATCAGATGCAGGCGTACGTGATCGGCGTAGCCTTCGCGGGTGCTGGGCCGCAGTCCCTGCTGAGCCTGTAGCCAGCAGCGCAGCCATCGCGCCACCGTATATCCCGCCCCCAGCCCGCCGTCCCGATCGGCGGCGATCACCTCACCACCCGCGCGGTAAGCCTGTTCGGCAGTGGTGAACCCGCCACGCCGGAGCCGCTCGCGACGCCCGGCCGGGCCACTTACCTGGACTGCGAAGTACCAGCTACCATGCCCGTCCTCCTCCAGCCGCACGCAGCTTCCGCCCAGCTGCCTACTCGTACGCGCATCGACGCATCCACATCGCTTGTACACCACGATGCGATCCTGGCGGTGTCTCATTGTCCCGTCCTTTCTTGATCGCCATTAAGGGCAGGACAACACCGACATCGGCCGCCGACAACCAGGCGAGAGCAAAGACTCAGGACGAGCTACCAAACGGATCCACACGGACCGGGCCTCGATCATCCGGCTGGTCGACGCGGTGCCGGCCGAGCAGACCAACGAATAGATCGAAGTCTGTCGCTACTTGGGCGCCGACGGCTACGCCGCCCAAGCTCGCCTTCCCGGGCGTCGTGAACTACAGAAAGCCGCGACCAAAGATCGCTAGTCGCCTGGGGCGTCGGGGTCGGTGCTGGTGAAGAGGGTGTTCTGTTCTCTGATCCGCCTTTGCGTCAGGGCACGTTGCCATTTTCCGCTGGTGGTGCGGGACAGCCAGCCCGGCCGCACTGGGTGAACGTGCACGGCCGTCAGAGCCAGGTGATCGGCTATCAACTGGCGGATTTCGGTGCAGACGACGGACGGGTCGTAGCTAGGGGCGATTTCGGCGACGACCACGACGTGTTCGTTCTCGGCATAGGCGACGCACCGGCCGCGATGCACACCGGTCTGCCGGGCAGCGAGGTCTTCGACGTCTTCAGGGAAGTAGTTCTGCCCCCGAACGATGATCATTTCCTTGGTGCGGCCGGCGATGAACAGGTCGCCGTCGAGTTGGAATCCGAGGTCGCCGGTGTGCAGCCATGGGCCTTCGAAAAGTGCGGCGGTGGCGGATCGGTTGGCGTAGTAGCCGGAGGTCACGCAGGGGCCGCTGATCTGGATCTCGCCGACTTGTCCCGGCGCACACTCGGCTCCGGTCGCATCGATGAGTCTCAATCGCATGTCCTGAACCGGGCGGCCGACGCTCACCACTGGTTTAGCGGCTGGATGGTGGGGGGCCACCAGCGCGCACCGGCCGTGGTCGGAGAGTTCCGTCCGGTCCACGTGGATGATGCGCGGGACGGTCCCAGGTTCGGGAAACGTGATGGGCAGCGTGGCTTCGGCCATTCCATACACCGGGTACATCACAGACTCCGGTACTCCCGCCGAGGCGAAGCATTTGGTGAAGGCTTCCACGGTGGAGGCCTTCACCGGTTCGGCGCCGTTGAACGCCAGCCTCCAGCGGGAAAGATCAAGGTTGGACAGAAGCTCGGGGGTGGCGGCGGCCACGATACGGTCGTAGGAGAAGTTCGGCCCCATGAGCAGGGTTCCGCCGTGGTCGGACAGGATTTGCAGGACGCGGGCCGGCCGCCGGATGAAGGCAAGCGGGGACAGGACCTGGGCACTGCCACCGGCCATGAGCGGCGCCAGCAGGCCGAACAGGCCCATGTCGTGGTAGTGCGGCAGCCAGGTCACCATCGTGTCCTGCCGGGTCAGGCGCGCGGAGGCGACGATCGACCGGAGCGCGGCTTGCACGGCCGAGTGCGGCAGCATCACCCCCTTGGGATGGCCGGTGCTGCCCGAGGTGTACTGCAGGACGGCCAGATCACCCTCGGCGACCTCCGGAAGCCGGCCGGGTGGCGCGGCCAGGTTCGCGTCCAGCACCACAAGGCCGGGCGACATCCGCTGGAGGGCGTGCCCGATGTCGGAGTGGTCCTCATGCACGACGAGGTAACGCATCCGAGCAGTGCTGACAACGAGCGCCAGCCTCTCGGCGGACCGCTCGGGTGTCCCGGCCGCCGCGCTCAGCATGCTGGCTGCGGCGCCGGCGCGCACCACGCCCAGCAACCCGAGCAACACCTGAGGACCGGTGGGCAGCAGCAGTCCGACGACCTCACCCGGTTTCACTCCGGCAGCCACCAGCCCGGCCGCGAATCGCTCGGATCCGCGGTCCAGGTCGGCAGCCGTGAGCCGCTCTCCCGTGCCGGGGAAGGACACCGTCACACCGGGATCCAGCAAGGACGCCGCTTCGGCCAAGGTGGCACAGTCCAGAGCTCGGCCCCTGTCGCCTCCGCTACTCATCGCATGACCTCCTGCAGCCGCACCAGGAGCGGCTCGGCGGGGGTGACACTGGTGCCGTTAGGCGATGTGTCGCCGATGTGAGGGCCTGGTGGAGCATGGAGGCTGAAGTGGTGCAGTACGGCAGCGGCGATCAGCTTGGTCTCCATTGTTCCCACGTGGATACCTGCGCAGAGCCGTCGGCCTGCGCTGAACGGAGTCATCGCGAAGCGGCTGCGCGTGGTGTCGGTTGAGGTGAACCGCTGGGGTCGGAATTCGTCTGGATCGGCGAAGGACGCGGGATCGCGCTGTGTGTCGGCGATGGAGTAGAACACTTCAGTGCCGGCAGGTAGCAATGTGTCTCCGAAGACCAGGTCCGTCTCGGCTCGGCGCGGCAACCAGAACAGCGGCGGGTGCAGCCGCGCGGTTTCGGAGAAGACAGCCTCCATGAGCTGTGAGTCGCCTGGCTCCGAGGCAGCGAGATCCCTGCGAACGGCGCTCTGCTCTGCCGGGTGGCGAGCGAGCAGCCACAACAATCGGGCCGAAAGATACGCCGTTGTCTCGAATCCAGCGAGAAGCAAGATCGCGATGTGGCCGGCGATCTCCTCATCCGTCGGAGGGCCGGGCAATGTGCGCAGGCGCGCCACCAACCTCGCCACCCCGTAGCTCCGCTCGTCTTCCACGGCGTGTGCCCGGTCGACCCCGGTCAGCAAAAGCGCGCGAACCCGGCGGCGGCTCCGGGCGATGTCACGGATCAGACGGTCTCCGCCGGGTGTGCCGAGTTCGAGATCGGGCGCTTGCAGCGTGACGAACAAACCAAGGAGTTCCGACGCCTCCGACGCCGACAGCCCCGCGAAGACAGCCGCGGCGACCTCGAATGTCACCTTTTTGGTGAAGGCGTGCAGGTCGACGGGCTCATCGACGGGCAGTGCCGGGACGACGCGATCGAGGATCTCGCTGGCCACCGGAGCGTACTCGGCCGTCGCCTTCCGGTTCAGGACCGCCATCAACGCTCTGCGGGCTGCTCTGTGCGGTTCATCGTCAAGGTTGAGCAGTCCTCTGCCGAACCGCTCACCGAAGATCAGGTCCCAGCCATGAGCGTGGGACAGCTCCGAGTCGGCGGCATTGAAGAAGTGCTCGGCCATGGCCGAGCCACGTAGGTAGATCCGCGATCCAGGAACCGGGCAACCGCTCATCGGGAAGCCACCTGTGAGACACAGATCTGCTCCACCAGGCCGTTGAGGGTCGGGGGGGTCATGAAGATCCGCGGATCCACTTCCTCCTCCATGCCGAACGCCTCTTCCAGCGCCAATAGCAGCTCCACTCGATCGATCGAATCCAGGCCCAGTTCGGCGGCGATGTGCTCCTCGCCGCTGATCGGCCCGGTCAACTCCGGCCGGATGCTGCGGACCGCTGCCACCAGAACCTCAAGGATCGCTTGGCTGTCCATTTCCTGGGCACTCAACAGATGCCCTCCCAGACGTAGGGTTTCTCGCCCTGATGGTTACCCTGTGTAGGTGTATCAAAACTCAGAGTCAAGGGATGGGCATGGGCTCACTGTCGGGTAAGACGGCACTGGTCACTGGCGGATCTCGCGGTATCGGACGATCCATCGTCGAAAGGCTCACAGCAGAAGGAGCACAGGTCGCCTTCGGCTACCGCCAAGCCACGGATGCGGCCCACGAGGTCGCGGCCGCCACCGGCGCACGGCCGATACAAGCCGATATCGGAGTAGCCTCCGACGTCGCCCGCCTGTTCGACCTGGCCGAGCAGGCTGTCGGGCGCCTCGACATCCTGGTGAACAACGCCGCGGTCTGGCTGCCTAGCGGACGGATCGAAGAGGCCAGCGAAGCAACCTACGAGACAGTGATGGCCGTCAACGCCAAAGGCACATTCCTTGCACTCCAGCACGCGGCAACCCGCCTCGCCGACGATGGCCGCGTGATCAACATGTCCTCGATCGGCACGCAGCGTCCGGCCCCGGGGAACGCCATCTACGCGGCCAGCAAGGCCGCCGTCGAGCAGTTCACCGCCATCGCCGCTCTGGAACTAGGAGTACGCCGCATCACGGTCAACTGTGTCGCCCCCGGCGCCACCGACACCGCCATGCTCGAGCAATCGCTGCCGCAAAAGCTCCACGCACGCGCCGCACGCAACACCATCCTGGGCCGTCTGGGAACTGGTGACGACATCGCCGGCATCATCGCCTTCCTCGCGGGCCCCGATGCCGGGTGGATCACCGGGCAGACCATCAGCGCCACCGGAGGCCTTCTCTGACCCGGATCCACGAGTAGTCACCGAGTTGCGAGCTGAAAGGCCCGCCACTCGGGTCCGCGCCCGCCCGGATCGCCACCCACGCCCGCCGCCTCCAGGTGCGCCTGCCACCTGGAGCACGGCTCCTCAGCACGGTCCTGAACCGGCTCGCCCTCCTGCCCGACCCCGGCTAACCAAGACTAATCCGCCCCTTCGATCCGGAGACCCCCGAGGCCCGTGGAGCCTCCGCCCACCGCAGCGGCAGACGGCTCACAGGGCTGCCCGGCCCACCAGGAGGGCAAGATCGAAACCGACCAGAACGACGATCACGGGCCATTCGTGGATCTTGCCCTGAAGATCGCTCCACCCTTGCCAGCAGCCACCGGGCCCTTCGCCGCCCAGCCGGCCACCAAAGGATTACCAAGCAGCCACAGACGCTGATTACTCTAAGTGCTTAACTGACCACTGTCCGTACTCGACGGTTCTGCGGCAGTGCAATGCGCATGGGACCGGACCTGCGATTCTCCGGGACATCAAATGGAAAACTTTCTAGCAGATGATTCGCCAGAAACGTCAACCTACGACTACATCGTCGTCGGCTCTGGGCCTGGCGGCGGACCTGTCGCCGCAAATCTCGCTGAGGCCGGCTTCTCGGTGCTCGTTCTCGAGGCGGGTCCGCCCAGCGGCAACGAGGTCTACCGGGACGTTCCCATATTCTTCGCACAAGCCACCGAGGACCCTGAGGTGGCCTGGGAGTACTGGGTTCAGCATAACGACGGGGGCAAAGCCGCTCACGGTGACATGTGGGTCGATGAAAAGGACGGGGTCCTCTACCCCCGAGCGTCAGCCCTCGGCGGCTGTGCCATCCACAATTCCGGCATCATCATGTACCCAGCGCACAGCGACTGGGACGACATCATGGAGTTGACGGGTGACAATGGATGGCACCACGAAGCCATGTGGCAGCACTGGCAAAAAGTGCTCGAATGGCAGGCCGTTTCCTCCAAGGACCCGTTCGCCCAACTGGAGTCTCCGCGAACCGATCCTGGCAGCCTGATCACGTCACTTGAGGGCCCGAACTGGTTCCTCAAGTCAATGGGGGACGCCGAACGTTCGGGCGAGCTCAACGACAAGGACAACGTCGGCACTTCAGGACCCTGGAACCTCCAGATCGGGATCAAGGCCGGCGTGCGCCAAGGTGTCCGGGATCGCCTCATCTCGGCCGAGCGAAACTGCCCGACGCTCGAAATCCAGTGCGATGCATTGGTAGAGAAAATCCTCTTCGAGCCCGGACAGACAGGCCCCAGGGCGGTAGGCGTCCAGTTCCTGAACGGACGTCATCTATACGAAGCCTCACCAAAATTTCAGGAAACGACCGAGGAGGAGCGGGCAGCTCTTCGACAGGTGGTCCGAGCTCGTCGCGAGGTCATCATCGCAGGCGGCACCTACAACAGCCCGCAGATCCTCATGCTGAGTGGAATCGGCCCCGCCGACCACCTGCGGGCCCACGGCATCGAAGTCCTCGTCGACTCACCTTGCGTCGGCACCAACCTGCAGGACCGGCGTGAAATCTCAGTCATCGACCGCTACGCCCTACCGGAGCTGGCGGAAAATCCCTATGTAGGCGCACTCATCAAGTCGCTCAGCCCGACAGGACCACGGCTGAGCGTCTGCCTGTCCGGGTGGCGGGCCGACCCAGAGAATTCTCAGCTGGGCCAGTTCGGCATTCCCTGCATCACCTATCGCACCGAGGGCGCCGACGGATCCGCCACCAACTGCGTCACGATAGGGGTGCCTATCCAGTTCCGGGCCCACCACCCGGACTGGGTCAAGGAGGCGTTCGCACACGTCGGGCAGTCCTGGACCTGGTTGACGCTCATGGGGTACACCGGGGACCGGAACGGCTACGTGCGCCTGCGTTCAGGCGACCCAACCCGCTGTCCGGATATCAACTTCCGCGCGTTCGGCAACGGTGCGGGTGGAGAAAAGGACCTTGCCGCACTGACACAGGCCATCGAGATGTGCCGCGAGCTGAATCGCGTCGAACCCGGCGAAGGCGAAATCTTCCCCGGCCCCGACGTCCAGGATCTCGGCGACTTCATTCGTAAGGAGCACTACGGCCACCATGCGGCGTGCTCCAACCCGCTCGGAAGGACCATCGATGACTCGGTCGTCGACAGCTCCTTCAAGGTCCACGGAGTGGAAGGGCTGCGCATCGTAGATGCCTCGGTATTTCCGAAGATGCCCGGCCTGTTCCTTATCGCAGCTGTCCAAACCCTCTCTCAGAAGGCCAGTATCGACATTCTTCATGATGCAGGCGACTAAAAATCGACGCAACGGTGTGTTATCGGAGAGTCACAACGGAAAGGATCCTCCATGTTCACCAAGCTTCAAGAGCGCAAAATCAACCACTTCTTCAACGTACTCGACCCGGATGGGGCCGGCGCGCTGACCTTGCCAACAATCGTAGCCATCGGTGACCGCTACGCCCGGATCCGCGGCTATGCCCCCACTTCCGCCGAGGCGCAGCGCCTGCGCGCGGCTCTGGAGCACTGGTGGAAGACGGTCCTGTCCCCCATGGACGCCGACGGCGACCGTCGAATCACCCGCGAGGAGGTCTCGCAGAGGGTGGCGGCGGCGCTCTCCGACGCCGAGGGAGCCGAGGCGTTCCGTGGTGCTGGCGACGCGTTCTTCGAGGTCGCCGACGTCAACGGGGACGGACGCCTGATCAAGGACGAGTATGTGGACATCTTCGCCGTCGGATGCGGGCTGGCGCGGCGAGATATGGTTCAGGCGTTCCAGCGCCTGGATCTCCAAGGTCGGGGCTACCTGGACCTGGACGAGTGGCGCAAGCTGGTCGAAGAGTTCTTCACGAGCACGGACTCCGACGCCCCTGGGAACTGGCTCTACGGCACCTACTGAATCGGCCATTGCCGCCGTGAGCTGTGGTGAGCTCGGCGACGGCAAGCCGGCGGCAGAGCGCGATGGCGTCCTGTGGGAGAAGTGCCCCCTCGGCGGCCAGGAGGTGCCGGAGGCTCTACGGACGGTTCGGCCGCTGACGCCGAGCTGCTTTCCGATCCGTGCCGAGGTTGCAGCGACCTGGCCGCGCACGTTGGCCCAGTCAGCCAGCAGGAGGTAAAGCTGCCACGGGTCGGGGTGCAGCTGCCCGACGCCCGCGTCGGTGTGCAGAGGCGGACCAGGGCCATGCTCCATAGCGGCACATCGGCGTACGGAATGCCGTTGCCCTTGGTGAGGATCTGCTGGGCGCGGTGCCGAGCCGAACGGCCCCGCCCCAGCAGCCGCTTGGACACCAGTGCGCCTGCCGATAACGCCATCCGCGCAGGTCATCCGGCTTTCGTGGCCCTACCAGCGGCGCCTGGCCGATCTGCCGGCCAGGCGCCGTGACGTGGTCGTCGAACTGTGCGTGGCGGCCCCATCCCGGATTCGCTCGTTTCTGAACGATCATCACAGGTCCGTTAGGGACCGCATCAAACCCCTCCCGGACCGCAAACCATCCGGGGTATCAGCTCGCCAATCGGAGGTAAAGTAAGAACGGTCAAGGGATGCCATCCGCCCCGTGGTTGCTCGTTCGATGCTCGTCGGCACCTGATACGGCATAACACCGGGCGGCATTCTTGGACATTTCGAGTGCGGGCAATGCATGACACCGCGACACAATGAGACACGATTCGATAGTGGTCGGCATTTTAAACGGCGACTTTTAATCCGTAGGTTCCGGGTTCGAGCCCCGGGCGCCCTACCACTCAATACCCCATCTGACCTGGGCTTTCTCGATTCTCGACTCGTTTCCGAGAGGCGGAAATGGCCGAGTCGGTGCTCGGACAGTGCTCTTCGGCACGCGTCCGACATGCGGGCGGGCTCGACAGCGGGCACGCGTATCGGCCCTTGAACCCCGCAGGTCAAGGCAGACCCCGCCAGAACGCAAGGCAAGGGCAAACCAGAAGGGGTGACGGGCGGCTCGTGTCCGGCCTGATCATAGGCCCGGTCGAGCTGTGCGGTGCCAATACCGGCATCACACGCCTGACCTGTGGCTTCGCTCGACTATACGGCTCGGCCGTACTCGTTGATCAGACCGCTGACGGCCGGTCGTCGCTGTATTCGAACCGTGAGATCGACAACCTCGGCTGGATCATGCACAGGTGGCCGTAGCGACAGCGCCTGATGCGGCCGATGCTGGTTGTAGTGGCGCTCATACTCAGCCAGGATCTGTCTCAGATGCCGCTCGCCATGGACCAGAAGGTGATCGAGGCATTCGCGTCGGAGCGTACCGACGAACCGCTCGGCGAACGCATTCGCCCGTGGCAAGCGCGGCGGAATCTTGAGCATGCGCACATCCGCACCGGCGAACACATCGTCAAACCGCCCGCCGATTTTCCCGTCCCTGTCGCGGATCAGGAACTTGAACCCGTCGGCTCGCTCGCCCACGTCCATCAGCAGATTGTGCGCCTGCTGCGCTGTCCAGGCACCGGTCGGATGAGCCGTGACGCCGAGAATGTGCACGCGCCGCGTTTCGATCTCCATAACGAACAACACGTACAGGCGCTTGAGGAACACCGTATCGACGTGGAGAAAGTCGCACGCCAGGATGCCGGAGGCCTGAGCAGTCAGGAACTGGCGCCAGCTCAGTGAAGCCCGACGCGGCGCGGGCCCAAGCGTCACCGCCGCCAGAACCCGGCGGACCGTCCCTTCCCCCCACCCGCACCCCAAGGCCAAGTAGCTCGCCCCGAATGCGCCGATGCCCCATCGTGGATTCTCCCGCGCCAACCGGACGATCAGATCGCGAATCTCCTCAGAGAGAGGCGGCCGGCCGTGTTTGGCAGGGTAGGTCCACTTCTTCTTCACCAGCCTGCGGTGCCAGGCCAGCAGCATGCCGGGCGTCACGATGCGATGCAGCCGAAGGCGACCGGGTAACAGCCTGGCCAGCGCGGCCAACAGCGCCCGATCGGCCCAGTCCGGCCTGGGCTGGACGACCTGGCGACGCAGCACCGCGACCTCATGCCGTAACACCAAGATCTCCACCTCTTTGGAGGCGCTGCCCCGAGTGAGCAGCACCAGCCAGCCGAACACCCTGATCACCAGCAGATACAGAAGCCGAAACAACACAAAGAGACGAGCCTAGAAGACCAGGTCAGACCCTCATTGCCAGATTCTGGCACCGGACGGGTGGCGGGGACGGGCCACAGACCTGCCCCAGCGCGGGGATCGAGGGTCGTCATGAGGCGCTCCGATCCTGCAGGCGAAGACCGGCCTTCGGGTACCAGCCGGTGAGCTGGAGCAGGCGTCGCACCTGCGGAGAGGGCGAGCATAAGGTCAGAACCTGGCCGTCGCGCATACCGGCGGCCGCGGAGACCAACGCGCGCAGCCCACCGACGTCGCAGAACGCCAGGCCGCTCAGATCGACGCAGAGGCTGCCACCGCTCGCCATCGAGACCAGTGCCCTGGTCAGGGCAGGCAGGGTGGCGTAGTCGAGCTCGCCTTCGATCCGCAGGCCCGCGGGATCGACGAGCGGCGTAATGCGCAAGGGCGGATCGGCGGCCGTGTCAGGCGCGCGAATGCCGGCTGTGTCCGCGGTGTCCATGCTGGCTCCTACGGGCGGGGAGTACGGAATGAGGTGGCCGCGAGTGTGAGGCGGCCATGAACACGTGGTGTGGGAGCCAGCGTGAGTGGAGCAGTCCGGTGCGATGTATTGATCATCCCGTGGGCTCGGCCAGGCGGAAAGCGGCAACCTGCCCCACGCTTATCATCAGCCGTGATCACCGGGGCCGGCGCCGGCGTGGTGACCCGAATGGTTTGACGGCCGCATCGCTCGTGGCGTGTCATGGGGACCACTGGGGTGCTCTCCCGTTGTCCTCGGCCGGCAGATGGAGCAGACCGGCCGGCGGCATCGGATCGCGCTCGGAGCTCAAGGACGGCATGGTGAATGGCGTTGACCGCTCAACCTGCGCAGCCGCCGGGTCCGAACGACGGCGTGGATCAGGCCCTGGCCGACGTCTTGACGGCGCTCGGCACGGCTTCGCGCGCCCTCGCCGTTCAGCGTGCGACGAACATGGCCTGCCATGGCGACCGGCAGCGGCTGGCCGTCTGCCTGGACGCGATGGGGCCTGGCCGGCTCGCCGAGGTGGCCGCCGCCGCCCGGTTGCTGAGCACCGCGGCCGAGCAGGCGCTCGCCAGGAGGAATTCGTAGCGGTCGGGCAGTTCCGGTCGGCCGGCGCCGGCCCCTTCACGTCTCGCGCGACGATGAACCGACACAAAAAAATGCCCCGTGCCATGACGCGAGAATGTTCTCGCACGCCACAGCACAGGTTGAGCTTTCGCGATGTTCAGCCGGCGATCAGCTCTTGTCGCGAATCACGTCGTAGTCGGAGAACTTGATCGGGCCTTCACACAGTTTGACCATGTGCGCGTTGAACCGGTCGGTTTCCGGCAGCCTGCTGTTACGCTGGGCCTCCTCGTAGGAGGAGAATTCGACGAGGGCCACGTAGTGGTCGGGGCGATCGCGGTGCTTCGCCACGACCTCGCGCTGCACATGGCGCTTTCCCTCGGTCTGCGTCCGCCACTCGTTCATGAGCGACTCGACTTCCGCAGCGCGTTTGGTGCTGAATTCCAGAATCTGTACGAAGCTCATAAGAGCCTCCCCTTTTCCTTGCTTGCATTCCCCAGTCAATACCCTTCCGAAATAAATAGCAAGGAAATTTCGCTCAAATGAGCGAAATCCGCTCTCGGCATAAGTGGCGGGAGGCCCGCCAGGTGAAACATCCGGCCGATTTCGCGGTCCGGCGGCCTCTCGACGTCGCGGTCCGCATGATCCGGTGGCCTCTCGTCAAATCGCCCGCAGGCCCCGCCATCGCCGCAACTGATGAGGCTGACTGGGATCGCGTCTTTCCGCCGGCCCGGCTGAGCACGTTGACTGGCAAGTGACCAGCCGGCGCACCTTGCGTCGCTGTCACCGTGAGGGGGTCGTCATGACCCTGGACGCACAAGGAACGGACGCGACCAACCGCGCGGGCCTGAACGGTCAGACCCCGCGCTGCAATCACATCGACCAACTCCCCCAAGTGCGGCACGGACCACCCGAATGCAAGGAATGCCTGGCTCTCGGCCAGACCTGGACGCGCCTGCTGGCGTGCCTGACCTGCGGCTGGATCGCCTGTTCCGACGATTCCCAGGGCGGCCACGCCAAGGCCCACTACCAGGAGACCGACCACCCGGTGGCCGCCGCCCTGGGGCCGAGGTCGACCTGGCGCTGGTGCTACGTGCACCGGCGGACCGTATAGACGAGAAGAAGGCTGCTTCATGGCTGTTTCTGAACGACCGGTGCGACGCCGGCGGGACTACGACGGAACCTCGCCCTTCCCCGGGGCCGGCGAGCACGTGCCGGCCGGGCGGTCGCAGACCGCGCTGACCGGGGCGATCGTGATCGCGCCGTTCGCCGCGCTCGGTGCGGTGATCTATCTGGCGTGGGGGCACGGGGTCGCGCTCACCGACCTGCTCCTGGCCGCCGCCTTCTACGTGGTGACCGGGCTGGGAGTGACGGTCGGCTTCCACCGGCTGCTCACCCACGGCTCCTTCACCGCCCGGCCATGGTTGCGCGTGGTGCTGGCGGTCGCCGGGTCGATGGGCTTCCAGGGCAACGTGATCGACTGGGTGGCGGTGCACCGCCGCCATCACGCCTTCACCGACCGGCCGGGCGATCCGCACTCGCCCTACCGGTACGGAACCAGCCTGCGCGGGCAGCTTCGGGGGCTTGCCCACGCCCACCTCGGCTGGCTGTTCACCGACGACCAGACGTCCGCCGAACGCTACGCCCCTGACCTGCTGGCCGATCCGGCCATGACCCGCGTGGCCCGCGCCTTCCCCGCGCTGTGCGCGCTGTCGCCGGCGCTGCCGTTCGCAGCCGGCTGGGCGATCGCCGGCACCCTGTACGGCGGCCTGACCGCCTTCCTGTGGGCTGGCCTGATCCGCATCGCGCTGCTCCAGCACGTCACCTGGAGCGTCAACTCCCTGTGCCATCTCATCGGCAGCCGGCCCTTCAAGACCCGCGACCACGACCGGGCGACGAACCTGTGGCCGCTGGCCCTGCTGTCGTTCGGCGAGAGCTGGCACAACGGCCACCACAGCGAGCCGACCTGTGCCCGCCACGGTCTCGACCGGGGCCAGATCGACCCGTCCAGCGGGGTGATCCGCCTGTTCGAGCGGCTCGGCTGGGCGAGCGACGTACGCTGGCCCGATCCCGAACGCGTCCGGCGCCACCGTACCGGCGCGCTCTCACCGGCCGGAGACTGACCCCGATACCCCACCGCTCATCAGTTCCTGTGATAACCGGCACGGCCATTGCTCGTTTCCCCCTCCCAAGCCAGAGCAGACACTGGGGCTCCAAGCCGCCTGACCGCGGCGGAGCAGTGAAGGAAGATCGCGATGAGTCTGCGCTGGGAAATCAGCAACAAGGTCCAGGTACTCAAGGGCTGGGCCAGGCAACGCTTCGGCCGTGTCACCGGCAACCGGCGCCAGCAGGTCGCGGGCAAGAGCGACCGGGTCGCCGGCAATCTGAAGCAGGCCGGTAGAAAGGCCAGGGACGCCTTCAAACGCTGATCCCCACTTCGACGAACCGCCCGGCGGGTCCCAGATCTCGGATCGGGATCCCGCCCGGACGCGGGCGAATCCGACAACGGTCCCGTCGTCCCCGCCAGCCTCGCAAGGACGAAGATGGAGGCAGAACCGATGCGCGTCGCATCATTGGTGCTGATCCTGTGGCCGATCGTCGGTGCCGTCGCCGCAGGCCGGCGCAAGTACTACACGGCACCGGTGGAGAACTGCGACCAGGTGGCCACCATCGCGGTGACGATCCTGGCCGGCCCCCTCAACTACCTCGGCACGAACCCGAAGATCGACTGCCGGACGCCTCAGCCCGGCAAGTGAGGCCAGGCCCACCTTCAGAAGTTGACACACCCACGAGGACCTACAGTGGGAGACGCTGGCCGCATCGGCACCGCCTGGGAGAGGAAGGGTGTCGGGCATGGAGTTACGGCAGTTGCGCTATTTCGTGACGCTGGCCGAAGAGCTGCACTTCGGCCGCGCCGCCGCCCGCGAGCACATCGTGCAGTCGGCGCTGAGCCAACAGATCCAGCGGCTGGAACGCGAGCTCGGTGTGCGGCTCCTGGACCGCAGCACCCACCACGTCGACCTGACCCCCGCCGGGGCCGCCTTCCTCGTCGAGGCGCGCCAGATCCTCCATCACGTCAGCCGGGCCGGGCATGCCGCAC
Organism: Nonomuraea sp. NPDC001684; assembly: GCF_053596515.1. Classification (NCBI taxonomy): domain Bacteria; kingdom Bacillati; phylum Actinomycetota; class Actinomycetes; order Streptosporangiales; family Streptosporangiaceae; genus Nonomuraea; species Nonomuraea sp. NPDC001684. The sequence goes on along the minus strand of NZ_JBSFGJ010000010.1, from coordinate 30,098 downwards.
GCAACGCCGCCGCGTCCGCGCCCACGCTACGCGTCGGCATCATCGACGCCGGCTACGACACCATGCCGCAGATCCTGCACGAACTCCAGGACAACCATCCCGGCATCACGATCCACCAGATCGAAGCAGGCACCCCCGAGCAGTACCGGCAACTGGCCGACGGCCGCCTCGACATAGCCATCGGACGCGCCTCCCAGACCCCGGCCGAGATGACCTCCAAACTCATCAGGCTCGATCCCCTCGGCGTGCTGGTCCCCGACGACCACCGCTTCGCCGTCCTCGACGGTGTACCCGTCGCCGCCCTCGCCGACGAACTGCTCCTGCTCGGCGAGGAATCGCAGACGCCGGAGCTCAACCAGTTCGTCCTCGCGCTGTGCCGCTCGGCCGGGTTCGAGCCCACTCTCTACGACGGCACCGTCGAGAGCTCCCGGGCTGCCGCCGACCTCGTACTCCAGCACCGCTGCGTGCACTGCGTCCCTTCCTCCTTCCGCTCCTCCAACCGGCCCGGCACCACTTGGCGGCCCCTGACCGACCCCATCACGTACTACCCCTGGTCCCTGCTGTGGCACGACGCCAACCCCTCCCCGCACATCGCCGGCGTCATAGACACCGCCCGCCACCTGGCCGAACAGCTCGACTGGCTCGAACCCGCCGCCCTGGCCACCGAACCGCCGTCCGGCGAAGACGCGCCGGCAGCCACCAGCAGCCGCAGCGACGAGGCTGTCTGACCCGCCTGGCGGGACTGGTGCGGGCGATGGTTGTTGTGGCTGGAGGTCAAAGCCGCGGATCAAGCACCACTCGACGAGTCATGAAGCGCTTCAGGCCCTTGATCACGGGCCTGCCCTCGACTTGCCAGGCATTGAACATCTGTTTAGTCTACTAAACATGTGTTCAGCATCGTCGGACCTGACCGCCCAGGCCAAGATCCGCAACGCGGCCATCGCACACTTCGCCCGGGACGGCTTCGCCAAGACCAACCTGCGCGCCGTCGCGGCCACCGCCGGAGTGAGCCCCGGCCTGGTCATCCACCATTTCGGCAGCAAGGAGAAGCTCCGGAGCGTCTGCGACGACCACGTCCTGCGCATCCTGGTCCAGCGGGCCGACAACGCCGGCCCGAGCGGCATGCAGGACCTCTTTCGTGAATACCTGTCCAACCCGGAGGAATACCGCCTCCAGGTGCAGTACATGCTGCGCGCGATCGAGGAGGACACACCCGCCGCGGGCACGTTCGTCGAGACGCTGGTGGCGGAGTCGGAGCAGGTCCTGCGGGCCGGGATCGCCGACGGCTCGATGCGGCCGTCCTGCGACGTGCGGGCGCTGGCGGTGCTGACCGTGCTCAACAGCGTGGCCACGCTGACCATGCCGCCGTCGCTGGCGCGGGCACTGGGCCACGAGCAGTTCGGGCCCGACGTGCTGCGCCGCCTCGCGCTGCCCACGCTGGAGCTCTACACCCACGGGCTGTTCACCGACGACGCCGCCCTCAACGCGGCCCGGGCCGCCCTCGACGACTCACCACAGGAAGAGGACTGACACGATGGCCATCACCCTCCCCGACCTCACGCCGCTGGAGAACACGCTCTGGCTGACCCTGGCCGGCAAAGCGCTCGACTACCAGGCCAAACACTCGATCCTGCACGACAAGACCGCATTCGACATCGTCAAGAAGCTCGACTACGACGCCGGGCAGTTCAAGCTCTCCGCCAGCCCCGTCGTGGGCATCGCGCACCGCTCCCTGGTCATGGACAACATCGTGCGGCAGTTCATCGTCAAGAATCCCGACGCCGTCGGGCTCGACCTGGGCGCCGGACTTGACACCCGCGTCTACCGCGTCGACCCGCCCGCCACCGTCGACTGGTACGACGTCGACCTGCCCGGCGTGGCCAAGACCAGGCAATTACTGCTCCCCGAGCGTCCCCACCTCCACACCATCGGCTCCGACCTCAACGACCCCCGATGGATCAGCGAAATCCCCGCCGACCGTCCCGCCGTGATCGTCGCCGACGGCCTGATCGGGTTCCTGTCCAAGGAGGAACTGGCCACCCTCCTCGACCGCCTCATCCGCCACTTCCCCGCAGGCGAGATCTGCTTCAACGGCTACACGAGGTTCCACGTCTGGGCGGCCAGGAAGTACGCCGGCACCCAGTCCGTCGTCCCCTTCCTGAGGTCTCCCGGCTTCGACACCCCGCAGGACATCGAGCGCCTGGAACCTCGCCTGAAGCTGGTACGCGAGATCCTGCTGGGCCGCGAGCCCGAGGTCGCCGACTACCCGTGGACGACCCGCCTGGCCAGCTTCCTGACGGCCTGGAGCACCTCCATCTCCCGCAAGGGCACCGCCATCCAGCACTATCGCTTCTAGAGGCTTCAGGCGGGCCCGGACAGACTGGTGACCAGATGGCTTGCTCGCGCCGCGGCATGTGATCCTGGTAGGCCGCCGTCGGCCTCACCGATGTCGACCGGCTCGGTGCCCATGCTGTTGCGTCCTACGGTCCCGGCACCGCGACCTTTCCCAGGACGAGTTGCTGTTGCCGCCCGGTGCGCCACTCGACCATCAGCACGGTGGCGTCGTCTTGGAGCCGGCCGTGCTGGTGCTGCAGGATGCTGTGGATCAGCCGGCGGAGTGTTTCCGGGGCGGAGGTGCCGTCGGCCTCGTGACGGACGATGAAGTCGATGAAGCGCTCCAGCCCGAAGGGTTGCCCGTCCGGGCTCTCAGCCTCGATGACGCCGTCGGTGTAGAAGAGCAGCCGGTCCCCGGGTTCCAACTGGTAGCGCAGCAATCCGGTGGACAGGCCCAGGCAGATGCCCATCGGCGGATCGGGCACGCTGTCCAGGGTCGCGACCTGCTGGCTTTTGCGGATCACCAAGGGCGGATGGTGCCCTCGGTTGACCCAGCTCAGCCAACCAGTCCGCAGGTCCAGATCGGCCAGGACGCCTGTGGCGAAGCGGTCGATGAACTGCTCGTCGATCGCCGCGTCGATCGCCTCGCTCGTCGCGGGCAGGTCTTTGCCTTGGCGGCGGCTGGTGCGACCGGCCCCCATGGCGATGGTGGCGGTCAGGCCGGCCGCGGTGTCGTGTCCCATCGCGTCGAAGATCGACACGCGCAGTGTGCCGCTGTCGATCGCGTAGTCGTAGGCGTCGCCGCCCACCTCGTAGGCAGGTTCCAGCGCGGCGCTGACCACCACGTCGTCATCGGCGAAGGCTCGCGGTGGGAGCAGGTTCCACAACACCTCGGCCGACAGCGTCATCGGCCGAGCGCGTACCAGGCGCGCATAGGAGTCGCTGTGCGGGCGTTTGCTGATCACCAGCAGCGAGACGAGGGAGGCCAGCCGGCCGGCCAGCAACCCCACGCTCTCCGACCCCTGCGCCACGGTCACTCCCAGGACGCCGACCCGCTCGGTGTCGCTCAGCAACGGCACCCACAGGCGCTGCGGCCCATCACCTGCCGTCGACGTCGGCGCGGTCTCGGGCGCGGCGGGATCCAGCACGTGCCGGGCCTCGACGATCTCCATATTGCGGAAGGCACGTCCTGCCATGGTGGCGTCGATCCGGATCGGTTCGAGCGGTTCGCCGAACACGTCACGCTGCCCGGTCAGCGGGACCAGCACCTGCTGCTGCAGGTCGGCTACGTAGACCATGGTCTGGGAGAAGCCCGCCGACCGTCCGTACTCGGCGACCAGGGCTGGCAGATCCTCCAGCGAGGAGAGTTGGCTGGCGCTCAGCAAGCCGCCCAGCAGCTGCTCGCCATCACCGGTCACCGCGATGCCTTCCCTGGAGGCCCTTCCCCTTGCACTAGTTCCTCTTCCCAGCTGTACGAGCTTCTCCCCCAACGTGCTGACCAGGGCTAACGCCTCTTGGTTCCGCCCTGGCGCGGGGCGCTGGTGCGCAGCGTGTGCTTGCCGGCCACCGTGCGATGGTGGCCGAGGACGTCAGGGGGCTGCCAGTGCACATCGCTGGCCCAGTTCAGGCGTTCGAACAGGCTGATGAGTGCGGCTGAGGGATCGATCTGGCGGCCGCTGCGGCCGTGCCGGGCGCAACTGGGCTCACTGTGGTGGCCGTTGTGCCAGCTTTCTCCGAAGGACAGCAGGGCCAGCGGCCACAGGTCGGTGGAGCGGTCATGACGGCGGGCTTTGTGCGGCCGCTCACCGATCATGTGGCACAGGGAGTTGACGCTCCAGGTCACGTGCTGCAGCAGGGCGATACGGATCAGGCCGGCCCAGATGAACGCGGTCAGCCCGCCGTAGAGGCTGCCGCTGATCGCCCAGCCCGCCGCGAACGGCAGGAGCAGGGAGGCGGCGCACAAGGCGGGGTAGGCGCGGGAGATCCGCAGCATGGCCGGGTCGTTGCGCAGCAGATCGGGAGCATACGTCGTGGCCGAGGTGGGTTCGCTGGAGAACAGCCGGCCCAGGTGGGCGTGGGCCAGGCCGCGCAGTCGTCCGCCGAGACCGGTGCCGTACCGGTAGGGGGAGTGCGGATCGCCGGGCCGGTCGGTGAAGGCGTGGTGGCGGCGGTGGACGGCCACCCAGTCGATCAGGTTGCCCTGGAAGCTCATCGACCCGGCCACGGCCAGGACGGCGCGGAGCCACGGACGGGCGGTGAAGGAGCGGTGGGTCAGCAGGCGGTGGAAGCCGACCGTCACCCCCAGCCCGGTCACGACGTAGAAGACGACGGCCAGGAGCAGGTCGGTGAGACTGACACCGACTCCCCACGCCAGCCAGATGCCGGCGCCAAGCGCGAGGAACGGCGCGATCACGATTGCGGCGGTCAGTGTCACCGGGGTGATACCGGCCCGCGCCGGTGTCGCAGGCCGAGGGAACGGCGAACTGCCGTCATAGCCGGCCGGGGTGAGCTCACGGGTGAGTGGTATGCCGGTCATGCGATGATCGGGAATCGGTGGCCCAGGCCGGTGATGTGCAGCAGCCGGGCCATGCGCGGCGGAACGCCGGTCAGGGCGAGCGTGATGCCCAGTGACCGGGCCCGGCCTTGAGCGCCGACCAGCACGCCCAGCCCGCCGGCGCCGCAGAAGGTCACCTGGGACAGGTCCAGGACGAGCAGGTCGGTGCTGTGGGCGAGAGTGTTGATCAGCCGCCTGCGCAGCTGAGCCGTGGTGAAGATGTCGATGTCCCCTGCCAGGTGCACGATGGTCGGCGCCGAGGCGCTCGCCTCGCCGAGTGGGGCGGTGTCGATGACGGTCATGGAAGTCTCCTGTGGAGAAGCTGGAACGCGATGAGATGCCTGCCGGCCGGAGATCGGCCCGCCGCCGGACAACGGGCGATGCCTGGACCGCTCAATCCGGCCGGCAGGCGGCACGCGGGTCACGCCAGGATCGGCCGTGCCGTGAACGAGGCCGCCTTGTGCCCGTTGACCGACCCGCCCTCGTTCTCCCAGCGGGCTGAGCCGGCCGTCGCACGCGGACCGGGGCCCGCCGGCAGGTGCGCCAGAGTGAGAATGGCGTCGGCCGTCAAGCCGGCGGTGTCCTGGGCGGTGAGCTTGAGCACGGCCTCGGCGACGCCCGCGGCGGTTCCTGACGGGATGATCAGCAGGACGACCGGCTCGCCGGACGCGAAGCTGAGAGTGATCATGCGCGGGTCGGTGTGGCGGAACCAGCCGACGCGGACCTGCCGACCGCGGGCCGGGATGCGGCGCGGGATGTTCTGCCACGCATCGCAATGCACGCCGACGCGGAGCGTGACCCGATCAAGCAGTCGGTCGACGGCGGCGATGAGACCGGGCAACTCCGCGGCGGTGTCACTGGAGTAGGGCCACCAGGCCCCGTCCACCACCGATCGACGATTCGGCACCGGGTGGAGACTGAGCCGTAGCGCGGAATCGACCCGAGGCATCGCGGACGAAGTGGGGCTGAGCGGTGCGGGCTGAGAAAGAAGTGTCGGCGTCATGGTCGCTGACCTATCCGGGCCCCTCAGAAGGGGCCTGTGGTGGTTCGCCGGGGGCGACGCAGACCTGAGTGCCAACGCTCGATAAGTCCTCGGTACCTTCAGTCTACCTCCTACTTCCGGAATCACATAATTCCGGAAGTAGACTCTGTGGATGACTTCCGGAAACTCGCCCTCGGGAATCACGGAGCCGGCCGGAGTCGCTTCCGGAAACCCGCGCCGGTCGCGGGCCGTCCCGCTCCCCGCTCCCTACGCCGCCGTCCTGGCCGACTACACCGCCGCACTTGAGCGCGCCCCGCTGGCCGACTCCACCAAGACCAAGTACACCTCCCGGCTGCGCGGCTACCTGGACTGGCTGGCCGTCCAAGCCGACGCCGCCGCCCTGGACGGCGATCCGCTCACCGATGCGGTCGCGGCTGCCGGCGCGGTACGCGACTTCCGCCGCCACCTCAAGGACGGCCGCCGCGCTCCCAACACCATCGACGCCTACCTGTCGGCCATCGACGACTTCTACGCCCGCCGCGGCCTCGGCAAGCCCCAGACCCAGCGCGAACGCGACTCCCGGCGCACCGCCCCCCGAGTCCTGGACGCCCGGCGCACCCGCCGCTACGTCCGCCACGTCCAGCTCACCGCCTCCCCGCGCGACAAAGCCGTCGCCCTGCTGCCCTACTACGCCGGACTGCGAATCTCCGAAGTCGTCGGCCTCGACCTGACCGACGTGCGCCTCTCAGCCCGCACGGGCGAACTACGCATCCGCGGACAGGGCCGCGACGGCGGCAAGATCCGCCTGCTGCCCGTCCACCCCGACCTGCGCCAGGCCCTGACCGACTGGCTGGCAACCCGCGCCGGCTGGAAGGGAGCCGGCACCCACCCAGCGCTGTTCCTCAACCAGCGCGGCGGTCGCCTGAGCGACCGCGCAGCCCGCGACATCATCACCGGCCTCGGCGACGCCGTCGGTCTGGGCGAGGACCCCACCGAGCCCTTCAGCTCGCACGTCCTGCGCCACACCTTCGCCACCCAGCTCATCCGCCACGGCACAGACCCCGTCCTGGTCGCCGACCTCCTCGGCCACGGCTCGTTGGACACCACCCGCCGCTACGGCCTGCTGACCGAAGCGGACAAGGCAGCCGCCTTGAACGCCCTGATCAGCGACCACTAGCTGTACTGACCACAGAGGTTAGGTCGAGACGACACGCGAAAAATGATCTTGTAAAGGGGTGAGGGCCTTCGGTTCGGTGTGGATTGCGACATCTACACGCCGACCAGAAAGGCCCTCATGCCGTAACGCGCCGCTGACCGAACCCGGACGCCTGCGCCTGGCCCGCTGTGCCGGCCGGCTGAACGACGGCTTGAACGCCGAGCAGACGCTGGAGCGCATCACGACCGCCCTGAGCGAGTATGCCGGGGACCACCACAGCGACGACACCGCCCTGCTGCTCCTGCGCGTACCCACTGCTGAGGAGAAGCCATGACGACCGGCCGTACCGAACCGCACCGGTGACAGGACGGGCGTCGCGACACATCAGAGAGCGGGCGCGGGGCAGAGGGCCCCCGAGAGGAGGCGTCGATGCCTTCGCAGCCGATGTCGAACGACCCGCCGCCCTTGCGGCTCAGCGTGCGCGCGGCGCCTCCGGGCCAGGTGGTGGCCGTCCACGGCGCACTGGACCTGAACACTGCCACGCACCTGGAACACGAAGTGGTCAAGGTGTGCCGGCAGCAGAACCCACCGTTAGTGATCATGGACATGTCCGGGGTGGAGTTCTGCGACTCCTCCGGGCTGAGCAGCCTGGTCCGTGTATGGAGGCAGATCGACCATGACGGCGGCGCGCTGGTCTTGATCGGCCTGCACGGCACATGTGAGCAACTGCTCCGCAGGACCGGCCTGCTGGGGCGCATATTTCCCACCCACCCCACTCTGGCGCAGGCACAGGACGCGCTGGCCCGGACACGGCAGTGATCGGCGAACCGCCATCGTCAATCCCGGAAACCAAGACGTCGGCAGGTGACCTCGCGCGTGTCGGCCGCCCCGATGGCGTTCACCCCCGCGGTGCTCACCGCAAGCCAGGCCGGCACCACGCAGGCCGCCGGGCCCGTGACGCAAATTCTCTGCTTCAACTTTCCTTTACCGAAGTCGGGAAGTGCGCCTATTTCCGACCGGTGGGGAAGTTTCCCGTGCGTGGACTCACCTCAGGAGCGCCTGTTGCGGTTGGTGCCTGCGACCTTGGCGAGGATGGCCGCGTGGTGCGCGTGCCTGATCGTCATCGGCATCGTGGCCAACTACGTGCTCGGTTTCGTGGCGACGATGCGCATCGTCGCCCTGCCGGTGGCGGTCGCCCTGTTGCTGACCGCGCTGCTGTTCCCGCTCACCCGGCGGCTGCGCGAGTCGGGGCTGCGGACGATCTACGCCACCTGGGTCACCATGCTGGTCGCGCTCGCCGTGCTGGGCGGGACGGGCTGGATCATCGGCGTGCGGGCCAATGAGGAGTTCCCCGGCCTGTTGACACAGGTCAGGCAGACGGCCAAGACGGTGGAGGGCTGGCTCTACACCGGCCCTCTGCACGTGAAGCCCGTTCAGCTCAGCGGCTGGGTGGACGAGATCGCCAAGCTGGTCACCGAGCGGCAGCAGCAGATCACCTCGACGGTTCTGGCGGGGACCGTGGTGGTGGTGGAGGCGCTGGCCTCGATCGTGCTCCTGCTGTTCGTGACGTTCTTCCTGCTCAAGGACGGTGACCAGATCTGGTCCTGGTTCCTCAAGGGGTTCGGCCGGATGGCGCCGCGGGTCGACCGGGCCGGGCGGACCGCCTGGACCACGCTGTCGCACTACGTGCAGGGCACGGTGGCCGTGGCCGCGGTGCACGGCGTGCTCATGGGTGTGGTGCTGGCCGTCATGGGAGTACCGCTGTGGGCGGCACTGGCCGTACTGATCTTCCTGGCCAGCTTCGTCCCGATCGTCGGCATCCTCTTCGCCGGCGCGGTCGCGACGCTGGTCACGCTCGGCGCGAAGGGCCCGATCTACGCGCTGATCTTCGTCGGCATCCTGATCGTCGAGCAGCAACTGGAGAACCACGTGCTCCAGCCGCTGATCGTCGGCCGGGTGCTGCACTTCCACCCGCTGGCGATCATCATCGTGCTGGCCGTCGGCGGCATCCTGGCCGGGATCGCGGGCGCGGTGGTGGCCGTGCCGATCACCGCCATCCTCTACCGGGCCGTGCCCGAACTCTTCAAGGACGACCCGCTCGCCCTCCCGGCAGGAGCGGCCCCGGAACCGCCGGCGAAGGCGGTGCCTCCCGGGAAGGAACCCGAACAGAAGGATTGACGGGCTCGGAGGCGGGCGCGAGTGGTGTCCGGGCCGTGGCGGCCTCATGCGGGACGGGCGCGCCCGATCCGTTGGCGGTGGGATGTCCCCCGCCCGTCCGAAGCTTGGCATCGACACGGGAGTGGCTTCCGTGCGTGTGGGCAGGTGAATTGCTGTCCAGGGGGCTGGAGGACGCTGCCGTGTGGGGAGGAAGTCGGCATGGCTTCGTCAGGAACAGGTGTCATCGAGCGGGCCGGCGCGGCACCGCTCATCGGCGGCCGTAAACCGGTCGCGGCGATGGTCGCGTTGTGGGTGTTCGTGCTGGTGCCGTTCGCGGCGCTGGCCGCCGCCGTGCCGGTGGCCTGGGGGTGGGGGCTGAGCTGGACCGACGTGGCGATAGCCGCCTCGGCTTACGTACTGACCGGGCTCGGCGTCACGGTGGGCTTTCACCGCCATCTCACCCATGGCGCGTTCAAGGCGGAGCGGTGGCTGCGGATCGGTCTGGCCGTAGCCGGGTCCCTGGCGGTGCAAGGCTCGGTCATCCAGTGGGTGGCCGACCACCGGCGCCATCACGCCTTCGCCGACCGTGACGGCGACCCGCACTCGCCCTGGCGTTACGGCAGCAGCGTGCGCGGCCTGGCCAAGGGGCTGCTGTTCGCGCATGTCGGCTGGATGTTCGGGCGTGACCTCACCAATCGGAAACGTTTCGCCAAGGACCTGCTCAACGACGCCGGCATCGGCCGGGTGGACCGGTTGTTCGGACCGCTGGTGGCAGCCTCGCTGCTGCTGCCGCCCGCGATCGGCCTGCTGGTCACCGGCACCTGGCGTGGCGCGCTGACCGCATTCTTCTGGGGCGCTCTGGTACGGATCGCGCTGCTGCACCACGTCACCTGGTCGATCAACTCCATCTGCCACGTCTTCGGCGAACGGCCGCTGATGACCCGCGCCGGAGACCAGGCCGCGAACTTCTGGCCACTAGCTCTCCTGTCATTCGGCGAGAGCTGGCACAACGGCCACCACGCCGACCCCACCTGCGCCCGCCACGGCGTGCTGCCCGGCCAGATCGACCTCTCCGCCCGGCTGATCCGACTGCTGGAGCGGCTCGGCTGGGCCCGCGACGTACGCTGGCCGACCCCGGCGCGCCTGGCCACACGACGCCGCGAGCCCTCCCCATGACCGGCCCCGAGGAGGTGCGGCTCAGCCTCGATCCCGACCTCGCACGTCGCGGCGCGGTGGACGGCGCGTGGTGGCCCGCCGGCTACGACGCCGGCGCGGAACTGCCCGCACTGATCGCCGCCATCGACCAGCGGCTGGAGCGGCGGGTCCTGCGCGTCGGCCTGCACGTCGACACCTGGCACAACATCCCGCATCGCATCGCCGCCCCCGGCCGCCAGGTCAGAGTGGGCTGGTTCCGCACCATCGACCCCCACCTGATCAATCTCATCATCCCGGGAATCGAACACATCAACCTGCTCGTCATCCCACCCGACACCACACCCGCAGCCGCCGAGAAGGCCCTCGACCTGGCCACCCGATGCCGAGGCCGCACCCGCTCCGGCGACATCCTCACCGCCGCAGACCACGACGGTCCCGCCGACACCGCCGCCGAGGAGGAGCAGCGCCTGGCCGGTTGGGACAACGAAGGCGGCCGGACCCGACAGCCCGCCCGCGAGGACCCCACACTCTGATCACGCGTTCGGTGGCGGGAAAGTCAGTCCCGCAGACGGACGACGATGACGACGGTCGTGCCGGCCGGGCCGGTGGTCACCGTGAGCGAGTCGCTGAGCTCGGCCATCAGCCACAGCCCGCGGCCGTGGTCACGGTCGCGGGCAGGCATCGATGCCCGCTGCTGGTAGTGGCGGGCCGGGATCCCGGGGCCATGATCGCTGATCTCGCAGCACAGCAGGCCATCGGCCTGCCACAGGCGGACCCGCCCGGACCCACCACCATGATCGAACACGTTGGCCACACCTTCGTGCACCGCCAGTTCAAAATCTTCCCGCCGAGCCGACGACAGCCCCTGCTGGGTGGCATGGGCGCTCACGCCCTTCCGCAATGCGCTCTGATCGTACGTGGCCGCGCCACCCGGCCCGGACGTACTCAGTGCCCAGGTCAGCAGCGGGTCTCGGCATTCCGGCGGCGGCCCGAACATCCCGCTCACCGGTCACGCCCGCTCATCGCCGGTCACCGGGGGCGACCGGCTGCCCTCCGAGGGAGCTGCCATCTGAACGCGCCGCACGCCCGCCCCCTCGTCGCGACATGTCGACAGCGGTCGGAACATCAGACGACGGAGGGGCCGCGACGGTCGGCACGGGCAATGGAATGGCCGACGGCGCCTTGGACATCATGGTCCCTTCGATGGCGCGATCAGCGTGACTTGCGAGAGCGACGACAACCGCAGTGCGATCAGATCCTGACTCGCGACACCCCTACCCCTGCGGCTAAGGGGGAAACGGCCCAGGGGTCCGGCTGCTGGCGACGCCCTTGCTCCCCATCGACAAGCCTCCTCCATCCATGAGATCGCCAAGCCCACTCGAAGAGGCTCAAGCGGGCGCGGGGCAGAGCGCCTCCCGAGAGGAGGCGTCGATGCCTTCGCAGCCGATGTCGAACGACCCGCCGCCCTTGCGGCTCAGCATGCGCGCGGCGCCTCCGGGCCAGGTGGTGGCCGTCCACGGCGCACTGGACCTGAACACTGCCACGCACCTGGAACACGAAGTGGTCAAGGTGTGCCGGCAGCAGAACCCACCGCTAGTCATCATGGACATGTCCGGGGTGGAGTTCTGCGACTCCTCCGGACTGAGCAGCCTGGTCCGGGCATGGAGGCAGATCGACCATGACGGCGGCGCGCTGGCCTTGATCGGCCTGCACGGCACATGTGAACAACTGCTCCGCAGGACCGGCCTGCTGGGGCGCATATTTCCCACCCACCCCACTCTGGCGCAGGCACAGGACGCGCTGGCCCGAACACGGCAGTGATCGGCGAACCACCACCGTCAACCCCGGAAACCAAGACGTTGACAGGTGACCTCGTGGTGGCTCGCGGACTTCGCCGAAGCCCGCATGGGGTCCTTGCGTCTGCCGACGATTACGTCCATGCAGTTCAAGCAGCATGTGAGTATCCGTGGAGGACTCCTGTTACGGGGTTCTCCTACCCGTCCTCGTGATCAGTGCTTCGAGGGCGGCTCGGCCCTCTTCGGCGCGATGTGGGATCAGCAGGAGGGTATGGGCCCGTTCCAGCCGGGCGTCGATGCCCTCCCACTGGGCGACCGAGGCCGTCAGCGCGTCCGGGTCCGCGTGGAGCCTGCCGCCGGCGCGAGCCAGGCATGCCGAGGCCCAGTGGTTCTCACCGGCTGTCAGGAGCGCGGCCGCGAGCCGGTCCGGGGCATCAGGCAGCCCGGCGACGACGGCCAGCTCGGCTCCCGCCGCCTGCGCGTACGCCGCGTAACGTCCCATCGAGAACGTGCCGAAGGCCCTCTCCACCAGGGCGGCCGCGTCGCTCAGGTCACCGGACTGCAGCGCGGCACGGGCATCGACGAACGCGCCGAAGGAAGTCAGCCGGGCATGCCCGGCCTGCGCGTGGTCGACCACCACGCCGGCCCTGTGACGCCAGAGCCGGAAACGGACCCGGTCGTCGAGAAGCCCGTGGGCGAGCGCCACGGCCGACACGGAAGGCAGCAGCCATCCGGCCGGGGGCCGGCCGGCTCGTTCCCAGCCCGCCCACATCCGTTCGCCGTAGCGCAGGGCCGCGCCGAGGTCCCCGGTGAGGACGAGCGCGGGGATCAGCCTGCTGGCCGAAATGTAGGGGTGGTCCCCGACGAGGTCGTCGGCCATCATGATCCGACCGGCGGTGATCGCCGCGGGCAGATCTCCCGCGACGATCGCGTCGGTGCAGGCCACGTGCAGGGTGTCCACGATCTCGATGGCCGAACGCGGGTCGTCGCGGTCCATCACGGACAGCAGTGCCAGCCGCTCCTCGGTGTGCCGCCGGGCTTCGCGATGCCGGCCGGCCCGTACGGCGGCGGTCGTCACCGCGTCGAGTCCCGCGCTGATGAGCACGGCGTCGCCCGTCGTCCGTGCGACGGCGAGCGCGCGGGCGGCCAGGGCCGGGTCCGGGTCGAAGGCGCCCGGCCGCTCGGTCCAGGCTGCCGCCGCGGCGATTGCCGCCGCCACGATCGGGTCGCCGGGGTCTCCGGCCTCGGCGGCTTCCGCGAGATGACGGCGAAGCCGCTCGCCGGGAATGCCTTCGGGGAAGGAGGCGAGAAACCTCGCTGCCGTCTCCACCGCACGGGCCAGGGCGATTGCGCGGCCGTTCTCGTCGCCCGCGGCGTGGGCCTGCGCCGCCGAGGCGAGCAGCAGGTCGAACACGTATTGCCCGGAGATGTTGTCCAGGGAGCAGTCGGCCGCGTTCCGCAGGTCCTTGGCCGCTTCGGCGGGGCCGGGCGCTCGTTCGGCTGCCTGCCGGTAGTGGCTTTGGGCCTCGGCCAGGAACCGGCGGGCGAAGGTGAGCTGCCCCAGCGAGCGGGCCAGGCCGTGCGCAGCCTCGCCCGGTCCAGGCGGTGCGGCGGCCAGCGCCGCCCGCAGATCGTCTGCGACCTCGTCGAACTCCCGCCGCCAGACCTCGGCGCCGTCCTTCTCGCTGTCATCGACCGGCGCCGCCGCCCCGGCGTCGTGCTGTCTGGCGGCGATCAGCCGCTCCTGCATCGCCGTCGCGGTACCGGCGGCCCACAGCAGATGGAGTTCCCGAGCCGCGTCGTACTCGCCGGCGCCTCGTAACAAGTCCTCGGCGAAGGCTCTGACGGTCTGCAGGAGCCGCCATCGGCTCGCCGTCCCCTGGGTGCGTACGACGAGACTCTTGTCGACGAGCCGCCCCAGCACATGGCTCACGGCGCCGGGTGGGCGGCCGGCGGTGAGCGCCGTCGCGGCGGCCAGGTCGAAGCCGCCGCAGAACATCGACAGCCGCCGGAACAGCGCCTGCTCTTCCTCGTCCAGCAGGTCGTGACTCCATTCGAGCACCGCGCGCAGGGACCGATGCCGCCGGTCGGCGGCCCGTCCTCCGGTGAGCAGCCTCAGCGTGTCGTCGAGCGCGACGAGCAGTCCGGCAAGCCCCAGAGAGGCGCTGCGGGCCGCGGCGAGCTCGATGGCCAGGGGAATGCCGTCGAGGCGGGCGCAGATCTCCGTCAGCAGGGCCGGGTCGGCGTCGAACTCCGGATCGGCCGCGGTGGCCCGGTCGAGGAAGAGCGCCTCCGCGTCGGAGTCCAGGGGCAGCGGGCCGATCGGCACGGTACGTTCGCCGGGCACGCCGAGGCGCTCGCGGCTCGTCACGAGGATCCGGGTGCCCGGGCAGGCTGCCAGCATTCGCTCCGCGAAACCGGCAGCGGCGTCCAGCACGTGCTCGCAGTTGTCGAGGACGAGCAGCGCCCGACCGCGGCGGAGCCGTTCGATGACGGCGTCCTCCAACGGCTGCTGGGCGCGCTCACCGACCCCGAGCACCTTGGCCGCCGCCTGCGTGACGAACCCGTCCCGTACGGGAACCAGATCCACGAATGTCCCGCCGGCCGGGTACGAGGAGCAGATCTCTGCCGCGAGGCGGCTCTTGCCCGCGCCGCCGGGACCCAGCAGGGTGACCAGCCGGGAGGCGCCGAACGCCGCCAGGACCGCCTCGTGTTCCCGTTCGCGCCCGACGAACGAGGTCATCGGGGCGGGAACCCCGGGTTGCGGCGTGTCAGGGATGTCGCGGTCCACACCGGCCTGCACCGCCTGCTGCGCCAGCTCCTGCCGGTCGGCCACGCCGTACTTGCGCAGCAGCGAGGCGACGTGGCTCTCGACCGTGCGGACGGAGATGCGCAACCTGTTCGCGATCTGCGCGTTCGACAGCCGCGCCGCCACCGCCGCCAGCACCTCGGCCTCGCGCTGGGACACCTTTGCGATCATCCGGACATCATCACGTACGTATGGACGTCACGGACGTCTCAGTGGCGAATCAGTGGAGTCCACGGATGTCGAACAGCTGCCACGTGAAGCATTCTGATCATGCAAGCGACGAACACGAACACGAGGGAAACGACATGGACAAGGTCATCTCGCAGGACGGCACCACGATCGCCTACGACCGGATCGGGCAGGGCCCGGCGATGATCCTCATCGGCGCCGGCCCCACCGACCGATCCGCCAACGCGCCCCTGGCCGAGCTGCTGGCCAAGGACCTGACCGTCTACAACTACGACCGGCGCGGCCGCGGCGACAGCGGTGACACCGCCCCCTACGCGGTGGACCGCGAATACGAGGACATCGAGGCGCTCATCACCGCGGCGGGCGGGTCGGCGCACCTGTACGGCACCTCCGGCGGTGGCATCATCGCCCTGGAGGCCGCCGCCCGCGGGCTCGCCGTCGACAGGCTGGCGGTGTGGGAGGTTCCCTACATCCTGCCCGGCACCCGTACGCCGGTGCCGGCCGACTACCGCGAGCAGCTCGTGGCGCTGCTGGCCGAGGGCCGCCGGGGCGACATGTGCGAGCTGTTCCTCACCGCCGCGGTCGGCATCCCGGCCGAGTTCGTGGCCCCGATGCGCGACTTCCCGGGCTGGCCGGCGATGGAGGCCGTGGCCCACACGCTCATCTACGACGCCACCATCACCGGCGACTTCTCCCTGCCCGCCGATCGGCTGACCGGCGTCACGGCCCCCACGCTGGTGATCGACGGCGAGACGATCCCGTGGATCAGCAGCACGGCGCAGGCCGTGGCCGATCTGCTGCCGGACGTCCGGCGGGCCACGCTCACCGGGCAGCCTCACAACGTGGCCCCCGAGGCCATCGCCCCCGCGCTCGCCGCGTTCTTCACCGAGGCCACAGCGTGAGCACCATCGTCTCGCAGCTGTTCGTATCGCTGGACGGTGTCGTGGAAGCCCCCGAGCAGTGGCACTTCCCCTACTACGACGAGGAGATGGCCGCGGCCGTCTCCGGCCAGCTCGACGAAGCCGACATCCTCCTGCTCGGACGCAGGACCTACGAGGTGTTCGCCGCCTCGTGGCCCGGCAGAGGCGGCGAGGTGCCGTTCGCCGACCGGATCAACTCGATGCCCAAGCTGGTGGCCTCGACCACGCTGACCTCCCCGGCCTGGCAGAACACCACCGTCATCCCCGGCCCGGTCTCCGGCGAACTCGCCGCCCTCAAACAGGGGCCGGACCGGCACATCACCATCAGCGGCAGCCTGACCCTGGTGCGATCGCTGCTACGCGACAACCTGCTCGACGAACTGCACCTCCTCATCCACCCGGTCGTCCTCGGCCGTGGGGAGCGGCTCTTCGCCGACGGCGGTCCGACCCCGCTGCGACTGGTCCACTCGGCCACCTTCGCCACCGGCGTCCTGCACCTGATCTACCACCCTGGCCCCTGACAAGGCGGGGGCAGAAACTCGGTGGATTGACACGGATTTCGAGGCGTCCGCTGCGCGGCCGCGGAGGCGCCGCTCAGTGGTCGCGTCTCACTGATCGCTGTCCCCGCAAGTGAATACCCATCCGGCGGCGTCGAGCCCGCTCAAGTGCCGGCGTTGCCGGTGACGGCGCAGGAGCGGATCGCCTCGGCGTCCGAGGCGATCGTGCGCCGGCTCCGTCTGGCGCAGCGCTCGAAGCGCCCATCCAAAAGGATGGAGCGTCCACGATGCCTCCAACCTGCAAGGATTGATATCCGGCGCCCGCACCTCCATCTCCGCCTGACCGGAACAACCACGAGATCGATCAATGCGGTGATATGAATGGGTGGGCGATGAGCGAGCGAACGTTCGAAGTCCGACTGTGCGGGCGACCGGCCCGTTCGGGCAGCTCGTGCAAACAACGCGTCTACGGATCCGACGTGGCGTGCGGTACTCACATCACCGACCATGAACGGGCCCTGTCCGAGGCGTACCAGCGCGGCCGACGGGAGGGGCACTCCGGCGGGCATGACAGCGCGCTCGACGGCCCGGCAGGAGATCGAGCGACTTCAGCGGCGTGTCGCCGAACTGGAGCAGCATCTCGACGACGCCCAGCGCTACTACGAGATCAACGGCGACCAGGTCGTCGAGGTCGGCAAGTACGCCTATCGGTGGCGTGGACAGCCACCCCTCACGGTCGGCGAACGAGTGTTGCTTCCCGAGAACTGGGTCAGCCAGATGACTGAAGGCCGAGGGACGTTCGTCGGCGAGGTGACCAGGCTCGGCACTACTTACCGCGGCCACCTGTCAACCATCGTCGGCAGAGCAAGAACCGACCAGAGCTGACCCATATCAGCGATCGGCCGCCGTTCCGGTGTTCCGTGCTCGCCACGTGCTCTTCGGTCAGCGACACGCGTAGACATCGGGCGACAGGCCTGGGTATTTTCCGGGCGGCATAACGCGGCAGAGCGACACAATCGAATACGCCAAGATTGCTCGCGACATAAAAACTCGCGACTTTTAATCCGTAGGTTCCGGGTTCGAGCCCCGGGCGCCCTACCAGCTCGAACACCTCACCTTGATCATGTCGGGCGAGGTTGTACAGCCATCTTTTACAGCCAAGAGGGCCGGGATCCCGCTGATGGGAGTCCGGCCCTCGGTCATCTGACGGTCATCCGAAGAGTTGTTCGGCGGCCTGTACGCGCCTGTGCTTGCGGAGCGCGGCAAGGGTCGGATCCGGAACGGGAACGGTACGCCTGGAGCGGTCGGTCTTGGGATCGACGAGTTGAAGGCTTCCGTCCGCCCGCTGGAGGCTCTGCCGTACGGTGTGGTGCCCGTTGCCGAAATCGATGTCGGTCCGGCGGGCGAACGCGTTCCTGATCAGTGCGTGGATCTGCTTGGCTGTGGCTGCCTTGAGGCCCGAGTCCGCCTTGGCCTCGATGAGCCGACGTACGTCGGTCCGTGAGAGGTTGTCGAGCTTCTTCTTGCCGAGGACGGGCTTGATGTGGTCGGCGATGAGTTGCCGGTAGCCGCGGAGCGTACACGCCGGAGGCGTTCCACTCGGCCAGGCGTCGCCAGCACGTCATGCCCGAGCCAAAGCTGAGCTCTTGGGGCAGGTGCTCCAGGCGATCCCGGTGCGCAACACGAACAGGATGCCCTGCAGTGCCAGCCTGTCATCCAGCCGCTTACGCCCTGATGCCGAACCGCCGCTGACGCTGCGGCAGAAGCGGTTCGATCACCCACAGCTCATCGCTGACCTCCCACGGCTTCAGCTTGGCCCCCGGCGCCCTCTCCTCGGCTCCAGCAAGAGATCACGGCACAACAGAAATCGTTCTGTTAGGCGCTCTTAGCCGGTGGCGAATGACGAGTGACCAACTCACCAATCGGCTCCATGTGCCAGTCAGAGACGTAGATGCCTACTTGAATCCGCCGATCGGCGCCGATCTCGTAGACCTTCGGGGGAACCGCCTTGCGTCGATGCCCTTTCGCGTCAATCGGCTCCACAATGCCAACGCTGAAGGTCATCACGTCGACTGGATACAGGCCACCAATGCGTTTGGGCTGCGCGTCGACGAAATCGGCCCAGTTCACGGTGACCCTGTAGGCATCGCGCTGAGCGATCATCCTGTCCTCGGTGACAGTCAGGGTTCGTCGCCGAACCCTCACCACCACCAAAGCCAGGTAAGTAACGCTCAGCACCACAGCAACCACGGCAATCAACCCCGCGGGCTGGCCAAGAGCGATAGCTAGGAGGCAATAAGCAAGAGCGAACACTACGGCACTGATGCCACCAGAGAAGAAGGCGATCGACCAACGTGGACGATATGTGATCTGCACGAACAAACCGTATCGCCGAACGGCCACATTCGGTTCCATTGCCTCAGGCAAGGTCGTTCCAGCTCCGGGATGGTCGCCAAAGGCAAGACCGATGCCACCCTTACGATCGCCTGATGTCGGTTGGTCGCCATGCAGGGCCGGGGGCGATCGACGCTCTGGGGCTTCGTTCCTCAGCCCCAGCCCACGGGCACCAGGGTTGCACTTCAGGTTGCAATACTGGGTCGTTCAGAGCCGTTCAGGGGTCGCATGTCGGGGGCAATCTCATCGCCGCAGCGCTGGCGCGCGCGGAACAGGCCATTGGCGTCCATTTCTCGTGTGTGGCAGAGGCGGGATGTGTCGCTATCTCGGAATGGCGGGCCATGGCGATTTGGGCCTGTGCCGACGGGCTGCTTCTGCGGGCGTTGGGGCGTCCGTAGAAGCAGCCCGGGGTGGTCGGTGGCGGGGAGGGCGTTGAGGCGCGGGCGCTTCTTGGGGACTTCGAGCGTCTCGGCGGAGGCCTTCTCGCGGCTCCAGCCCTTCTTGATCAGATGCTGGCAGGCGGCCTTCCTGTCACTTGGTTCCCCAGCCGGGCGAGTGGCACGCCGGGCCGTTCGGGCCGGTGTTGCACGACTGGCCTTCGGTGGCCTGGGCCGGCAGGGACATTGCCCCCATGAAGGCCGCGGCCAGCAACGCGGCGGTGAGTGCGGGACGAAGACGGGTCACATGGACTCCTGCGGCGAGGTCGCGGCGTACGCGAGGTGCGGTCCTGCATCTGCGGCGGCCACCGGATGCCCCGATGATCTCCGGTGCCGTACTGCCGATTGTGGGACGGGGCGAGCGATCCGCACTCCTCCCGGAGAGTGATCCTCCGCGGCCACCGGGAGGACCCGTCTCCGGCCGGAGGGAGGAGGGCGGCCGCCGCCACCGCAGGCCCAGGCCCGGTACGGGCCATTGTCCGGGCGTCGGGCCATTGTCCGGACGCCGGTAAAGAAGGCGGGCTTCAGGGACGAATGCCCGGCTTTGTACGGCACGGCGGACGTTACTCAGACACCCCGTGACACTTTTGTTAACAGAAGGTAAACGATCCGGACACCCCTAATCGGGTAAAAAAGGGTGTCGTATGATGCCTTGCGGTATTAGGCGGGTGAAAGGTGCTTCTGTGGCGGACGCGTTCGAGGCGGAGGTCAGTGCGCTCGCGGGCGAGATCAACCAGCAGGTGGCCCGCGTGCGCGAAGCGTTCGGAGAGCTCTCCGCCCTGGAGCACACGGCACGGTCGGCGGACGGGATGGTGACCGTGACCGTCGGCCGCCACGGTCAGCTGCGCGGCGTCGAGCTGAACCCCCGGGCCTATCGCACCCTGTCCCCCACCCAACTGGCCGACGCCATCATGCAGCAGGCCAACGCGGCCACCGCCGCGGTCTCCGAGCAGAGCAGGCAGCTGCTGGACCCCCTCATGCCGGACGGCCTGCCCTTCGAGGACGTCTTCGGGGAGCGGGCCACGCTCGACGCGTTCTTCCCCGGCCCCGTGGAGCCGGCCCCGTGAGCGGCTACTACGTGCAGCGGGAGGCGCTGCACCGGGAGGCCAGGACGTACGAGCTGTTCGCGGGGAACGTCGAGCAGGTGCGCGCCGACCTCCGCGCGGCCTTCAACCGGGACCGGAACACGCTCGGCGACGACGAGTACGGCGCGGAGCTGGCCAAGAAGCTGCCCGAGATGGAACGCGGCATCTTCGACGCCCTGACGGCGTTCATCGACGAGCTTGAGAACGTCGCCTTGGGGCTCAACGCCAGCGCCCGTAACTACAAGACGGCGGAGCCCCCTCCCGCCGTCACGTGGACCTGATCGTCCATGGGGTTCAACGGGTTCCTGGTGCCCGACTTCGCCAAGCCGTACGTCGGCTGGGTGGTCGGCATGGACTGGCCGGAGGGTGACGAGACCGGCTGCTTCCGGCTGGCCGACGCGTGCGTGATCGCCGCGCACCGGATCGTCGAGGGCACCCGCGCCGACCTGCCGGGCGGCGCGCGCAGGATCGGCAAGGACTGGGACGGGGAGGCTCACCTCGCCTTCGCCGCCCACGTCGACAAGGTGGCGGGCGGTCAGGTCGCCCTCGCGGTCAAGCGGCTCGTGGACGCCGCGGTGGCGCTCAACGGCGTGGGCGTGCAGATCCAGTACGCCAAGTACATGATCGAGGTCACCGTCTGGCTGCTGATCATGCAGCTGGGGTATCTGCTGGCCGCGGCCCTGGCCACCGGCGGGGCGAGTCTGGCGCTCATTCCACCGCGGTTGCAGCTCGCCCGGCTGACGGTCGGGCAGATCGCCCGGCAGTGCCGGCGCAACATCCTGCTGTTCGCCGGAATCGTGGCCGGCATGGACCTGGGCATCCAGGGCACCCAGATGCTGCAGGGCCGCAGGGACGACATCGATGTCCGGCAGCTCGTGATCTCGGCGGTGAGCGGCGGCGTCATGGGCGGGCTCATGGGGGTGGCCTCGGGCGGGCTGAGCCGTCTGGCCACGCCCACGCTGCGGGCCGGGCTGACCAGGGCCGAGATGTCCACGGCCGAGAAGCTGCTGGCGGCGGCGCACTCGTCGTTGTACGGCCAGGCCGCGCAGTTCGCCGTGGCCGGCGGCATCACGACGGCCGGCTCCATGCTGGCCCAGGGCAACTTCAGCTGGGACCTGCTGGCCAAGGGCATCACGTCCAGCGCGCTCGGCGCGGACGGCCAGCACCTGGCCTCGCCGCTGCCGCACGGCGCCGACGGCCCGTCCGCGCCCCACTCGTCCTCTTCGTCCGGACATCCGCTGTCCGGACCGGACGGCGGGAACGGGCACGGGCCCAAGAGCGGCGCCGACACGCTCCTGGCGGCGGTGAACCACAACCAGCGGACCATCGAGTCCCCCGCCTGGCACAGCCCCGACCTGCCGTCGGAGGTGCTCCAGGGTCTGACGTCCCAGCTGGCGTCCGCCGACCCGGGGCTGCCGAAGCCGGAGATCCATCCGCCTCGCGTCGTCGAGATGGGAGCCCTGGGCGAGACGGCCGTGCACGACGTCAGGGTGCCGGTGGACCCGAGGGCGGCGGCGCACGCCATGACCGCCGGGATCACGGGGATCGTCCCGCGGGAACGAGCCGTGATCCGCCTCTGGCTGGCGGAGGCGCTCGCCAGCAGCGACCGCGAGGTCTGGACCAACCACCTCCAAAGGGGCGTGGCGCTCGGCGTCGGCGACAAGGTGATCTACCTCAAGCTCCGGCCGAACGAGTTCACGCACCTGGAACAGCCGAGTCTGCCCCCGGAGAAGCCGGTCGCCTTCGGCGGGGACGGCGTGGAGGGCAAGTCCTCGCGGGGCTCCTCGCTGGATCGGACCGCGGGGCTGATGAAGGGGCTCTACCACTCACCGGACGAGGCCGAGGCGAACGCCCTGCCCCGGTCGGGCGTCACCAGCACGGCCCGGACGACCCACACGAACGGCGTGGAGGTCATCAGCGGGCACAAGGCCATCTCCCCCGCCCACGACTACTTCGCCGCGGACATCGTCCTCGACGTCTACCGCGACGGCGAGCGGGTCACGCAGACCGCGGCGGTGCCTGACCTCTCGCTGACCATCCCCTTCCCCAAGCAGTTCACCCGGGAAGGGCCGCTGCTGAGCACCGACCACCCGTCGCCGCTCCCCCGCCACGAGGTGCCGGAGGGGGCGGGGCACAAGTTCCGCGACCACGGGATCGCCATCACCGGGCTGGACGTCACGCCTCTCGTGCTGGAGGTGCAGCGCCGGGGGCTGGCGGCGGGGCTGCCCGCGGGCGAGGTGGTCAAGATCACTGACCATCTCACCTCGACGCTGCTCAGCGAGCAGGGGATGAAGAACCGCAGCCAGTCGATGTTGTCGAGCGGGGTCTCCTCCGAGGCGATCCGGTACAAGACGTCGCTGCTGCGGTCGGAGGAGGACTCCGTCCGGATCAGCGGCGAGATCACGCGGGTCGAGCCGATCGACGGAAGCGGGCGCGCGCCGGTCGAGACGATGTTCCGGGACGACCTGGGGCGGCGCGAGAGCGAGGGCACCTCGCACCGGCAGGGCGCGAGCGTCGGCGTCCACGCGGGCGGCAAGATCGGGTTGCCGCTGGGCGAGCACGCGGAGGTCGTCGCGCGGGCCGTCGGCGGGGTCGGCTACGGGACGGACCACGTCACCTCCACCAACCGGGCGCACGGCAACCACACCGTCCTGACCAGGCTCGGCGACGTCACCATGTACGACGCCCGGATGCGGCTGCAGGTCGAGACCGAGACGCTCGGCGCCTTCGAGGTGGAGGTGAACGCCGAGCTGATCGTCCCGACGCGCGACGCGTCCCGGATGGAGCAGGACGTCTTCGGGCACGATCTGCGTCCGCTGGGCGAGTTCAACGACATCCAGCGCAAGCTCGCCGACCTCCACCGGGAGATCGACGACGTGGGGACGGAGTTCGCGCTGACCGAACCGGTCGGCGAGTACCCGGCCAGGGGCGAGCACCCCAACCGCGGCTACGACCCGCACGTCCTGGAGCCGGAGACGCTCGCCGCCGGTCGGGGCACGGGGCTCGGCAGCGGCGTCCGGGTCCATGGGGAGACGCTGCTCAGCGCGGAGCTCCGCCAGGCCGTCGACCAGGCGCTGCCCGACCTCCCGCCGGAGATCAGACGGCAGGTCGTGCGGGACCTGGAGAGCCGCTTCGGCGCCGTGGCGCTGGAGGCCGACCTGACGCACGCCCTCCACGGCATCAGGTATGACAGGACGATCGGCGGCTACACGATCGAGATCCTGGCCGAGGGCACGCTGGGCCGGCGGCACGAGGTCGGCGCGTCCGACCTGACGGTCAACGAACGCCGCATCACCTCGCGCACCGACACCAGCCAGCGGGAGAGCTCCCGCACGGGCCGTGCGGAGGTGCGCGGGGTCGCGCGTCTCGACGTGACGGAACGGCTCAAGATCGACCCGGTCAACCTGTCGCTCACCGGGAGCGGCACGAAGTCGGAGAGCACCGGCTTCTCCTCGGGTCACACGAGGTACGACCGCACGGAGACCAGCGGCGGCTTCACGATCACGCGGGATCTGTCCTTCGACGTCAGGATGAGGATCTCGCGGGACGGCACGGAGACGCTGAACACCTCGTGGGAGGTGCACGGCAGCAGGGCGGAGATCCTGGTGCCGGACGTCCACCTGCCGCAGCGGCCGGTGCTCGCGCAGGACGTCGCGCAGCTGGGACGGGTCGAGTCGACCACCGAGCGGCCCGCCGACCTGTGGCGGCCCGGCGCCGACGAGTTGTCGGCCATCGTCCGGATGGGGGCCATGCCCGACCTTCCCTCGACGCTGGCCGAGGCATACAACCGGTGGGCGGGACTGCCGGCGGCCGCGGAGCGGCTGGACGTGCCGCCGGTGTTCGAGACCGCCACCGACGTGATCAACCTGGAGACCATGATCACGTCTCACCCCGACGGCCTGCACTACACCGTGTCCGACCGGGCGGGAACGCGGCACGACCTGCACGTCAAGGCCCACGTGGCCGAGGTGCGGCACGTCAAGTCGGAGAGCGGGGTGGAGCACGAGAGCTACTCCAGCAGCAACTCCAGGGCGCTGGACGGCGAACGCGGCAGGCGCGCGGTCGGCGGCCACGCCAGGACCGGCCTGCGCGTCACCCTGAGCGACGGCGAGGGCGCGGGGGCCGCGCACGGAGCCGGGGAAGCCGGCGGGACCGAGCGCAAGGTCGTGGCGCGAGCGGGGGTGCACGGCGCCGCCAAGCGCAGTGCCGTGGAGAGCTCCTACCTGGGCAGCAGCGACGTCTCGCGGGTCACCTACTCCGACGGCAGCACCTCCCACTGGTACCGCGCGGACCTGGTCCTGGAGGTCACCCCCAGCAGGACCAGCGGAGGCACGGTCGAGCAGGGCCCGACCACGTACGTCCGGGTGGAGGACATCGTCGACCTCGTGCTGCCCGACGAGGTGGCCCGCCGGCACGGGCTCGACGGCCCGCAGGCCGTGGAGCCCGTCAGGCCGGCCGGGGACACGACGCGGGCCTACGCGGCGCCCGAGGCGGCGTTGAACACCGCCTACGTCCAGCACCTCGACGCGGAGGGCGTGCTGCCGCAGATCGTGGAGCTGCTGCGCCGCGACGGCCTGCTCCTCCCCGGGCAGGAGCTCACGAACCACCCGGTGGCCGAGCACCTGCGCGGCAACTTCGGCCAGGACGCGCTCGGCACCAAACTGGGCGAACTGCGCGGGAACGGCGTGTCCTCCTGGTTGTTCGTCACCGACGAGAACGGCCGGGTCACCGAACGCGTGGGCATCCGGGTCACGGCCGAGGTCGGCGACGGCGTACACGTCGGTGAGCGTCCTGACACCGGCCTCATGCTGCGCAACGAGCGCCTGAGCGGCGACCTGAGCGTGCGCGAGGCGGGGACGGACCGTGGCGCGGAGGCGATCGCCCGTTACATGGAGTCCTCCGACGGCGAGCTCAGAGGAGGCGAGGCGGGGTTCGCGAACTCCCGCGACTCCCACACCGTGGACGGGGAGGGGACGATCGCGAAGGCGATCAACCGCTACCAGACGCGCGAGGCCCCGCAGGAGTTCAGGCATCCTGTCCGGTACGAGATCACGCTCGAACACGTCCCGGTCCGCCCGCTCCTGGAGCCCGTGCAGAACGTGGCCCGCAACGTGCTGCTCAAGGTGGGCGAGATGACCGGGCACGACGGCGCCGGAAGGCTGTTCGACCGGCACGCCGGGGTCACCGAGACGTCCCGGGCGGTCGTGGACGGCGAGGTCGGCGTCCTGGTGCCGGGCCATCTCACCACGGAGGTGCCGCAGGGCACGCCGGTCGCGGGGCGCACGCCGGTCACCGCGGCGGATCCGCGCTGGGCGGACGCGACGGGGCCGAACCGCATGTCCGCCACCCTGGGCGACGGCGTGCCCAGGGGGGACGTCAGCCAGGTCGCGTTCCCGGCCGCCTCGCTGGTCGAGGAATGGGCGCCGCTGAGCGCGGTGCCGCCGAGGCTGCGGGGCGAGGTCCCGTCCCTGGCCGACCGGCCCGACGGGTTCGAGCTCTCCCGCCCGGCCGGCATGTCACTCGCCGAGGCCACCAAGGAACGGACCATGCGCGCCCACCTGGACCAGTTGCTCGCGCACGAGTACGAGATCCCGGGGATCGGCAGGGTGGGCATCGACGTCACCGGAGCCCGCGAGATCACCACCGCGCTGGTCAAGCAGCGTGTCTACGCCCAGACCATGAGCACGGTGGGGCACGGCCAGGAGCAGGGCCGGGGCGTGGCGGCCCGCGCGGGCGGCTCCGCCGGGGCGCAGGACGGGGGCCTCGGCTTCGGCGGCGTCGGCGGCAGCGTGAAGACGGCGGACGAGGCCGCGTCGCGGAACGCCAACATCGTCGAACGCAACTTCCTGGAGGAGCAGCACGACAACACCTACCTTGAGCTGGATGTCTCCCTGGTGTTCTACGGCAAGGACAAGCCCCTGACGGTGGACGTCGCCGGCGGCCTTCATCTCCGGCTCACCGCCGACGGACTCGCCGCCTTCGAGGCCGCACACCCCGGCGTGATCGTCCGCTGACCCCCTTCTTCCGCGCGGCGAGTTCGTCAGAGGGGTGGGTGGGCCACGGATTCCAGGGTTTGGATGATTTCTTCGGCGAACAGCAGGGCGGCGGGGCCGGGGCCGTGTTTCTCGCGGCGGACGAGCGACAGGATGTTGTTGCTGAAGGCGCGGTCGCGCACCGGGCGGAAGGCGAGGGTTCCGTTGTGGTGGTCCTCGGCCATGTCGAACCGGCTGAGAAAGGCGATGGCCTCCCCCGCGGCGGCCAGGCGTTTCATCGTCTCGATCGAATTGGTGTGGAAGGCGGGCTCGACCTTCAGGCCGGCCTCGGCGAAGGTGTCGGCGATGATGCCGTGGATCACCATCGAGCGGTCGGCGAAGATGAGCGGGTAGGCCGCGCACTGGGCCAGGGGGATGGATTCCAGGCGGGCCAGCGGGTGGGCGGGGGCGATGACCGCGCCGAGCCGGGTGTCCATCTGCCAGCACAGCTGGAGCTGCGGCGAGGACGGGACGTTGAATCCGAGGCCCAGGTCGGCCTCGCTGTCGGCCACCGCGCGGAGGATCTCGTGGGTGGACAGGGCGCGGATGGAGATGCGCACCTCGGGGTGGCGGGCGTGGAAGTTCACGGTGGCGGTGGAGACGATGCTGCTGGCCAGGCCGGTCATCGTGGCGATCACCACCTCGCCGCTCGGCAGTGACTGCAGGTCGCGGATCTCGGTCACGGCCTCGCGGTACTCCTGGAGGGTCCGGCGCACGTGGGCGAGGAGGACCTCGCCCGCCGGGGTGGGCCGCATGCCGCGCGGCAGGCGTTCGAACAGGGGCTCGCCGAGCTCTTCCTCAAGGAGCAGGATCTGCCGGTTGATGGCCGACGGGGCGACGTGGAGCCTGGCGCCGGCGGCCCGGATGGAGCCGTACCGCGCGACCTCGTCGATGTAGTGCAGCACGCGTGAGTGGAGCATGGGGGCCTCCCTGGGCTGGACCGTGCGCAAAAAGAGTACAGTCCGTGCGAAAACGGCTGCTTGTCAGCAACGGTGCTGTGCCATTTCATAGCCACAGCGCGTACGAGCGACACGGCCACGGCGGCCCTGTGCTGAAACTCCGCGACCGGCTGCCGGCATCCCGGAGCCGCGTCCTCGGGTCTCGTTCCGCGAGCGGAATCCAACAGCCCAGCAATGAAGCGAGGAAATCATGCTCCAGAAGGAGAAGACGAGCCAGGCCGGTGGGGCGGACCGGGTCTCGGTCCACTACGACCACGTGCGGGCGGTCTTCGACATCCTGAGCGGGGAGAGGGAGGCAGATCTGCTGCTGCGCAACCTCAGCGTGCTGGATGTGCACAGCGAGAGCGTCTTCCAGGGTTCGATCCTCGTCTACAACGAGCGGATCATCGCGTTGAACCCGGACGAGTCGATCGTGCGGGTCCGCGAGGTGTTCGACGGCCAGGGCCTTTACGCGATCCCGGGGCTGATCGACGCGCACCTGCACTTCGACGCCCAGCTGGCCCACCCGGCGGCGTTCGGGGAGGCGATCGTCCCGAGCGGAACGACCACCATCTTCGCCGAGACCCTGGACTTCGCCAGCGCGGCCGGCGACGAGGCGGTCGAGGCCGCCGCGGCGTTGTTCAAGGACTACGAGAAGCTGCCCTACCGGATCTACGCCTTCGCGCCGGGCAAGAAGACGTCGGTCGAGGTCACCGACGCCATGCTGAAGATGGACCCGGTGATCGGGCTGGGCGAGCTCGCCCACCTGTCCTACATGACGGGCAACGAGGACGATTTCCGCAAGTCCGCCCTGGGCCGCGCCAACGGCGGCTTCGTGAACAGCCACTGGGGCGTGACGGCGCTGCCCGACATGCTGCTGAACTACATGCCCGCGATCGGCGCGCACAACAACCACGATGTCTGGAACGAGGACGACATCGAGAAGAGCATCCGGTACGGCTTCCAGACCCAGATCAAGTTCGGCGTCGGCAGCCCCGAGGTGATCAAAACCATGCTGCGCGCCATCGTCAAGCGCCGCTGGCCGGCCGAGAACTTCCAGATGTGCGCCGACAACATCTCGGTCGACCGGGTGCTGACCAAGGGGCACATCGACTGGGTGATCTCCCTGGCCGTCGAGATGGGCCTGAACCCGATCCAGGCGATCAAGATGGGCACGCTGTACTCCGCGCGCTCCTTCGGCATGGACCACGACTTCGGCTCCCTCGCCCCGGGCCGCTTCGCCGACATCGTGCTGACCGACAGCCTGTCGAAGATCAACCCGTTGTACGTGTTCAAGGGCGGCGAGCTGGTCGCCAAGGACCGTAAGCTCCTCAAGCCGGTCGATCTGGACTATTCGGTCATGGTGCAGGAGCCCCGGCCCGGCCTCGCCGGCCTGGCTCCCGAACAGCTCGACCTCACGCCCATCGAGATCTCCGACGACGGCAGCCGGGCGAAGGTCCTGCTCTTCGACGTCTACGGCCGCGGCCACCTGAAGTTCTCCCAGGAGGTCTGGGTGCCGTTCGCGGACGGCGCCGTCGTGCCCGAGGTGGACGGTGTCAGGCTGAACCGCATCTCCGTCGTCCAGCGGTACGCGGACGGCACCCGGCACGTCGTCAACGGGCTGTTCAAGGGGGTCTCGATCGACCGGGGCGCCGTGTCGACGTTCTGGCCCGCGCCCTTCGCCTACTTCGTGGTGGTCGGCAGCGACAGCGCCGAGATGTGCGACAACCTCAGGCAGCTCGACGCCTTCGTCGGCGGCTGCCTCGTCACCGAGGACGGGCAGGTGCGGGCCGCGCTGCCGCTCGACATCTACGGCGTGATGGCGGACATGAGCCTGGCCGAGCTGGTGGACGCGACCCGGTCGATCGACGCCGCCCTGGAGAAGCTGGGCAACCACAACGAGGGCGAGCCGGTCGTCAACAAGCTCCTGACCCTGTTCATCTCACTCGACCGCTTCGGGTTCATGGTCTGAGCCGTGCTCTGAGAAGCGGACATCGCGTCGTCCGGCAGGCTCCGGCCGGAACAGCTAACAGCCAAGGAGGCAACTGTGCTACAGCATGAAAAAGAGGCCGGAGTCGTCGACACCGGAAGTCTGGTGCGGCGTTGGATCACCTACGGCGCCGGCATCTACCTGCTGACCCTGGGGGTCAGCCTGGCCATCAGGGCGGGGATCGGCATCTCGCCGCAGAGCAGCCTCACCCGGACGATGACCCTGGTCTTCCCCTCGATCAGCCAGGGGACCTTCAACTTCGCCCTTGAGCTGCTGATGTTGCTGCTGACCTATCTCGTCCTGCCGAAGGACTTCAAGCTCAGGAACTTCCTGGCGTTGATCCCGGCCCTGGTGCTGGCCACGTTCCTCGATCTGAACCTGATGCTGACGAGCTGGATCGCGCTGGACGCCTACGCCGCCAAGTTCGTCCTCCTGGTGGTCGCGGACGCGACGCTGGCGTTCGGCCTGTTCCTGATGATCCGGGCCAACCTGGTGCTCATGCCGGTCGACATGTTCGTCAACACGGTCTTCAAGCGGACCGGCTTCAAATGGGGCAACCTCAAGACCGGCTTCGACTGCACCGGCGAGGTGCCGTACGTCTCGAAGTACACGGGAAAGACGGTGTTCGACGCCTCCGGCACGTCCGTCCCGGCTCCGTACGGTTCGTTCAACC